>JAYSLR010000376.1:0-7503 GCA_043725365.1 Rhizobacter sp.
CAAGAACTGACCCGTCACCAAATCAGCGGGAGTGTTTGCGGCGGCGCTGTAGTCCAGCATGGCTGAGCCGATCGCCATGCGTTTGGTCTGGGCGTCTACATTCGCCGCGAACCCGCGCAGTCGCCATGGCTCATTCGCATTCGCCAATTCAATGCGCGTTGCCAGTGGATTGCCCAGGGCGTCGGCGAGCGCGTACGCGGACACCTTGTCACCTGGTCGAAGTCCCGACAGACCGCCGTGAATCGCGGGGTCGAAGACGGTAGATCCGTTGATCTGAAGGGCCTGCCCCAGCACGGTCAGAGTATGTCCATTGACATCGCTGGAACTCACGGGACCCACGGCCAACCGGGCAAGCTGAATTGTCGACGCCGATGCCGAAGGCCCGTTTGGACCCTGCACGACGTCTCCTCCTTGCACTTCGGCGATCGCGCCCAGTTGGACTGGCGCACTCGCCGCAGCCACCGCTGCGCCGTCGTCATCCAGCACCGTGGCCTGCGTGTCGTCGAACTCGATTCCACCGGCGAAGATCGATCCGAAGCCGGTGACCGGCGCCGAGCTGAACGAACCCGTACCGCCGCTGCCGACGCCACCACCACAGCTCGAGAGCAATATCGCGAAGATCGCGAGTACAGCGATGCCGGCGAGCACCAGCCCACGATGTGAAGGTTGCGAATCCGTCTTCGAGTTCATGTCTTGGTCTCCTTGCGGGTGCGAGGCCTGCGTACCGGTTTGCTCTCAGTCGCTTTGGGCATTGCGGTCTCATAGCTGTACAGGCCGATGCGCAGTCGCTTGTCGGCATCGCGTCCACTGCGCTGGTCGTCGTCGATCAGACGCTCAAGCTCTGGCACCAGCGCCTGCAGCATCGTCTTCCATTGCGCGGTGATGATGGTCCGGACCCGCTTCATCGCCTCTTCAGACAGTTCGTCTGCGAATACGGCCTGTTCGAAGTGACGCTGGCCATCGCCCAACACGTTGTCGACGGCGCCGGCCAAGTGATCGCCAACGTTTTCGCCGAGCAGGGCGAACATCCGCATAGCGTCTCCACGTGGTACGAACGCGTCCCGAACCAACGCGACCTTGTCGGTCTCGGGATCGAACGACACCAAGCCTAGTCGAAGCAAATGTTCCAAAATGCTTCTCGGGTGTACGTCATTGGTGACCGACCGCGCCAGTCTCTCAAACGTTCGACCTGTTCCTTGGCGTCCCAGGGCAAGAGGGGAGCCGCGTGTATCGCGGTACTCTTTTGCTGTAGCCCACCGGGTAAAGACCTCTGTGACGACGGATCGCGCTGGATCGCGGGCTGGGATCTTTCCCGTGTCAGCGCCGAGCAGCCGCGTGACTTCGCGCCGATTGATGCCAGTTGCAGCGCTGACCTGGCTGACCCGTCGCGTTGTACCGGGTGCTGCCTCGAGTGCCGAGTCCACGAACGCCGCTTTCAGTTGCTCTGCGGCCGCTGAGAATGGCAGACCGCGCTCAATGCACAACCGGGCCAGCGGACGCAGCACAGCCGTCAGCGCTTCGACCAATTCGGTCGGAGCGTGAGGGTCGGCGGGTCGGGCGGCAGCGGGCATGGGGGGGGGGCGCCTGATGCTAAAAAGCGCCGGGCTCGTCAGAGCTCCGGCGCGGGGCTAACGCACTTGACTGGACGTCAGGGGAAGGTGAAGTTCGTGACAACCGTCGCGCCGGCGCCAACGGTCAACAGCGTGGAGGACTTTGTCGAGGTCCCCGACGTCGCCGAGACGGTGTACTTGCCCGTGTTGCCCAAGTCCGACGTGAAGGTCAGCGTGCCGGCGGCATAGGGCGCCACGCTCACTGCACCGACCGGCACCTTGTAGGAGTAAGCGCCAGTAGTTGCATCCGCCGGGCCACCCACAACCTCGATGGTGGCGGCGGTGGCGCCACTGCCCAAGGTCTGCGTCACGGCCAGCATCGCATCAGCCGGTGTCACATTGCCGCTCAGGGTGCCGTCTGCCAGAACCGATGCCGGCGGGTTGATCGCACCGCCGACGGTCGTCAGGGTGTCGGCAGTCACGACCACGCCCGTCACCACAGACGTCACGTGTCCGCTGGAGGTGACAACGAGGTCATAAGTCCCGGGCGACACCGGCTCCAGCAGGAAGATACCGGAGCTTTTCGGCGACGTGGCCTTGACGACGACTGGCGCCTGTGTGGCGGTCCCAGGAGTCTCCAGCATCACCATCGTATTCGCGCCGGTGGCGATCGACGCATCGACGCTGCCCTTCACGCCCGACACGAAGTTTGGAGTGACGCTGAGCACCGGCTTGAGCAGGTACTTTCCCGAGGCGCCCGCCGTCACGATTGACTTGCAGACGTTGAAGTCGACGACAAAGTCGGCGAGCTGGTTCGCGGCGACGTCGATGTCGACGTTCAGCTTCAGGCCGGTCTTCTGGCCACTGGGCGTGGTGAGTGCGGTCTCGCTGCCGCCGGTCGGCACGATCGAGTTCGGAATCGGCTGTCCTGCGGTTGCGCTGGCGTTATCGGCCAGCAGCAGGCGCATCTGCGTGTACTTTCCCTCCGGCAGCGGCGTCTGGCCGAGCTGGGCGAGCACACCGTTCTGCAGTGTCACCAGGTCGACGCGTTGGGCTGTGACGGGGATGTCGATCCAGCCGGCATCGGTCGCTGACGCGGTGCTGCTTTGGTTCACGCTCAGCTTGGTGATCGTGACATAGACATTGCTGTAACCGCAGGTTGGTGCGTCGGTCAACGACATGGCGAGCGTGCCGCTTCCGCCGCTACTGCCACCCCCGCCGCCGCAGGCGGACAAGACAAGGGCAGCCGCGGTGGCCAGCGCCGCGGCCGGGTGCGCATTAAACAGTCGAATTGGTTTGAGCATGAGGTGTCTCCTGAAGGATGGCGGGCGCCAACGACGGGTTCAGTATAAATGTGCATGATGCACATTTGTGAAACCAGAGGTAATGACACATGCTGAACTTCCCGAGGCGACCCACACCCGCCCACCGTGCTCGAGCCGCACCTGCGCCGAGCCGAGCACGTGCCCAGCCGGGTGCAGCGAGACGCGCACGCCGAGATGATCGACGACATCGCCGTACGCGAGCGTCTGCAGATCGATCGCGCCGAGCCGAGCCCGAAGCACGCCCTCGCCTGCCGCCGCCGCCAGGTAGTGCGTGTGACCGGCGCGTGCATGGTCGGCATGCGCGTGGGTGATCACCGCGCGATCGACCGGTCGCCACGCGTCGATGTAGAAGTTGCCCGCCGGACCGTACAGGCCCTCGGGACGCAGCACGACGAGATCGTCGACGGGAGTCATGCGGCATCGCAGCGGCGCCGGTCCCGTCGCCATGCGACCCCGCGCGATCGCCTACGATCGCGGTTCGCCCGCCCAAGCCTCGACCCCGATGACCCTCGCCACCGCGCCTTTCACCGTACCGCCCTCGCCCTTCGACGACGCGATGTCGACGGCGCAGATCCTGTTCGGCTATCGCGGCCGCGTGCCGCGCAAGGTGTTCTGGCTCTACGGCGTGCTCGGGCCGCTGCTGGTGTCGGCAATGGCCGAGATGCTCCTGGGCATCGTCGGCGTCTCCGAGCGCCGGGCCGAGTTGCTGTCGACCGCGCTGCTGCTGTGGCCCTGCAGCGCGGTCGGCGTCAAGCGCTGGCACGACCGGAACAAGTCGGGCTGGTGGGTGCTGGTCTGGCTGATCCCGCTGGTCGGATGGATCTGGACGCTGGTGGCCAACGGCGCGCTGCGCGGGACGGTCGGAGCGAACCGCTTCGGCGACGACCTGACGGAACGCTTCTGACGGTTCAGTAGCGATTGCCCGTCAGGAACAGCGCCACCCGCATCAGCCCGTAGGCGACCCAGTTCCGCGCGCGCGAGACCACGCTCCAGCGCGTGATCGCATCCGGCGCGACGCGCCGGCCCTTCGCGATCGCTTCGACCAGGTGGGCACGCAGTTCGCCCGCAAACGCGTCGTTGCGCACGAAGACGTTGGCCTCACGAGCCAGCAGCAGGCTCAGCGGATCGAGATTCGACGAGCCGACGATCGCGAGTGCCCCGCCCGCGGCATCCATCACCGCGACCTTGGCATGCAGGAAGCTCGCGTCGTACTCGATGATCTCGATGCCCGCGTTCAGCATCACCGCATAGACGGCACGGCTCGCGTGGTACTGCATGAAATACTCGTACTTGCCCTGCAGCAGCAGCGTGATGCGCACGCCGCGCCGCGCCGCGCGCAGCAGCGTGCGCTGCAGTTGCACACCGGGAACGAAGTAGGCGTTGGCGATCAGGATCTCGCTGCGCGCCAGGCCGATCGCGAGGCGGTAGTTGCCCTCGATGCTGCGCCGGAAGCGTACGTTGTCGCGCAGCACCAGCGCGGCCAGCGCGCCCTCGTGTTCGGCCGGCGCGCCGAGGTCGTCGCCGTCGTCGACGTCACCATCCAGACGCTCGTCGCCCATGTCCGTGCCGGCCTGCGCGGCCACCAGCACGGCCTCCAGCGCGGCTGCGAAATCGAGCTGCTGGGCCTCGTGCACGACCTGCAGGCGCGTCCACAGGCGCGCCATCGTCTCGTGCATGTCGGCCACGAGCGGCCCGGTGACGCGCACCGCGAAGTCGAAGCGCGGCTGCTCGAGCGCACCGTAGTTCGGGTCGAAATAATCGTCGAGCAGGTTGATGCCGCCGCAGAAGCCGATGCTGCCGTCGACCACGCAGAGCTTGCGGTGCAGGCGCCGCCAGCGCTTGGGCAGCAGCACGCGCCAACCCTGCGCCGGGTTGAAGACGCGCCACTTCACGCCGGCCGCCTTCCAGCGCCGCTGCCACTCCGCGGGCACGTCGCCGGTGCCGACACCGTCGACGATCACGCGCACGGCCACGCCACGCTGCGCCGCCGCCTCGAGGGCCTGGGCAACCGGAATCACGGACCGCGCGAACTCGAAGATGTAGGTCTCGAGCAGGACCTCGGCACGCGCGTTCGAGATCGATTCGATGAGCGCGGGAAACAGCGCCTCTCCGCCCTTGAGAAGCCTCAGGCCGTGATCGGGCCGCAGCGCGCGCGTGCGGGTCGACACGTTCATTCGAGTGTCAGTTCGGCGATCAGCGGCAGGTGGTCGGACATCCGGGCCCAGGCGGCGCCGCGCGGCACCGAGGTCGACAGGCATTGCAGGCCGCGCACATAGATGCGGTCCATCGACAGCACCGGCAGCCGTGACGGGAAGGTGTTGAAGCGCGTCGGCGGGTCGCCCGGCACGCCGGCGCGGTGCAGCCCGAAGGCGCGCATCGGCGTGTCCAGCTTCGCACCCCAGTCGTTGAAGTCACCGGCGACGATCAGCAGCTCGTCCTTCGGCACCTCGGCCTCGATGAACCTCGCGAGCCACTCGACCTGGCGCACCCGGCTCGAGTGGATGAGCCCGAAGTGCGCGACGATCGCGTGCACCAGCACGCCGTTCCAGTGCACTGGCACGTGCAGCAGGCCGCGCTGCTCGAAGCGGTGGTCGGAGACGTCGTGGTGGCCGGCGTCTCCCAGCGGCCAGCGCGACAGCAACGCATTGCCGTGCTCGCCGTGCGTGGTCGTCGCGTTGGTGCGGTACGCGACCTCGTAACCCTCGGGCGCGAGGTAGTCGGCCTGCGGCATGCGCGGCCAGCCGATCAGCGTGTCGGGGAACTTGCGCGCCTCGGCGCGGTTCATCGCACGTACTTCCTGCAGGAACACCAGGTCGGTGTCGAGCGCCTCGATGCCCAACGCGAGGTTGTGGATCTCCAGGCGCTTGCGCGGGCCGACGCCGCGCACGCCCTTGTGGATGTTGTAGGTGGCCACGCGCAGCACGTGGCTGGGGTGCTGCGTGCTGTGGACGTGGGTGGCGACAGCGGCGCGCATCGGGTCAGACGAATCGGGGCAACTGCAGGATCGCCTCGGCGTTGGAGGGCGAGAAGCAGCGGTCGGCCGCCTCGCGCCACGGCAGCCAGACCTGCGCCGTGTGTTCGCGCGGGCTCAACCTCACGGGCACGCCGCGGGGCACGCGCAGGCCGAAGACGAACTCGGTGTTGTGGGTCACCCCGGGAGCATAGCGGTGTCGCCAGACCGGGTAGATCTCGTAGACATTGCTGAGCTGCCAGTCGCGCAGGTTGGCCAGCGGCACCTCGGGCGAGCCGACCAGGAGACCGGTCTCCTCGAAGACCTCGCGCTGCGCCGTGACGGCGAGCGGCTCGTCGAGCGCGTCCTTCGAGCCGGTGACGCTCTGCCAGTAGCCGGGGTGGTCGGCGCGCTCGATCAGCAGCACGTCGAGATCGGCGGTGTGGATCACGACCAGCACCGACTCGGGAATCTTGGGCGGCCTTGTCACGGAAGCAGCTTTCGCTTGACCAAGAGGAAAGGGCGCGAAGACCGCGCCCTTTGATTCTGCATCAGCCCTTGCGCCACGGCATCATGCACCCGCACCCTGCACGTTGCGCAGCCGGATGTGGAGCTCGCGCAGCTGCTTCTCGTCGACTGCGCTCGGCGCGTTCGTCAGCAGGTCCTGGGCGCGCTGCGTCTTCGGGAACGCGATCACGTCGCGCAGCGATTCGGCGCCGGTCATCAGCATCACGAAGCGGTCGAGGCCGATCGCGATGCCGCCGTGCGGCGGCGCGCCGTATTGCAGCGCGTCGAGCAGGAAACCGAACTTCAGCTGTGCTTCCTCGGCATCGATCTTGAGCGCGCGGAACACCTTGCTCTGCACTTCCTCTCGGTGGATACGCACCGAGCCGCCGCCCAGTTCGATGCCGTTCAGCACCACGTCGTAGGCCTTCGAGACGGCCGCGCCCGGGTCGGTCTCGAGCAGGTCTTCGTGGCCGTCCTTCGGCGAGGTGAACGGGTGGTGCACCGCCGACCAGCGCTGCGCGCCGTCGTCGTACTCGAACATCGGGAAGTCGACGACCCACAGCGGTTCCCACACACCCTGCACGAGACCGCGCGCCTTGCCGAACTCGCTGTGGCCGACCTTCACCCGCAGCGCGCCGATCGCGTCGTTGACGACCTTGGCCTTGTCGGCGCCGAAGAACAGCAGGTCGCCGTTGCGCGCGCCGCTGCGCTCGAGGACCTGGGCCAGCGCGGCGTCGTGCAGGTTCTTCACGACCGGCGACTGCAGGCCCTCGCGGCCCTTGCTCACGTCGTTGACCTTGATCCAGGCCAGGCCCTTGGCGCCGTAGATCTTCACGAACTCGGTGTAGGCGTCGATCTCGCCGCGGCTCATTTCCGCACCACCCGGCACGCGCAGCGCGACGACGCGGCCGCCCGGGGTGGTGGCCGGGGTCGAGAACACCTTGAAGTCGACGCTCGCCATCACATCGGTCAGCTCGGTGAATTCGAGCTTGACGCGCAGGTCGGGCTTGTCAGAGCCGAAGCGGTGCATCGCGTCGGCGTACTTCATCACCGGGAACGGCGGCAGCTCGGTGCCGATCGCGTGCTGGAAGGTGCTGCGGATCATGCCCTCGAACATCGTGCGGATCTCTTCCTCGGTCATGAACGAGGTCTCGATGTCGATCTGCGTGAA
>JAYSLR010000377.1:0-11891 GCA_043725365.1 Rhizobacter sp.
GCGCGGCTTTCGGCTCGCCACGGGCGCCTGGGTGCTGTCGCTCGACGCCGACGAGCGCATCAGCGACGCGCTGCGCGCCGAGATCCTCGCGGCGATGCGGTCGAGCGCGTTCGACGGCTACCGTATCCCGCGCCTGTCGGAGTTCTGCGGCCGGTTCATCCGCCATTCGGGCTGGCGTCCCGACCACACGCTGCGGCTCGGCCGGCGCGCCGTCTCGGGCTTCACCGGCCACTTCCTGCATGCCCACATGACGGTCGATGGCCGCATCGGCGCGCTGCGCAACGACATCGTCCACTTCAGCTACCCCGACATCCACGACGTGCTCGAGAAGCTCGACCGCTACTCCACCGGCAACGCCCGCGACATGGCGGCGGCGGGCAAGTCGGCGGGCGTCGGCAAGGCGGTGCTGCATGGTTTCTTCGCTTTCGTGCGCACGTACTTCTTCAGGCTTGGCTTCCTCGACGGACAGCATGGCCTGATGCTGGCCGTCTACAACGCCGAGTACACTTATTACAAATACATCAAGCTGATGTTCCTGAAGAGTCCGCCGCAGCGGCCCGAGTTCCCTGCATGAGCCCGCCCGGCCGCCTTGGGCCACGAAGGGGCCCCGCCGGGACCCTTGGCGAATTCACCGCACTGCGAAGCACGGAGGTCGCCTGGTGAGCGCCGACGGCCGACCAGCGGCAGGGCTGCTGGGCAAGCTGCGCCTGTTGCTGCCCTATTTCGCCGGCACGCGCTGGGCGTTTGCACTCGCCGGGCTGGGGGCGGCATTCGCCGCCGTCTGCGAAACCGGCGTGGCCTGGCTGCTGGTGCCGCTGGTCGACGGCGGCATGAAGGCGATCCCGATCAAGGCCCTGGCCAACCTGCCGCACCCGCCGCTGTGGGCCATTCCGGTCGCGCTGGTCGTGCTGTTCGCGCTGCGCGGGGCCGCCGGCTTCGTCGTCGACTACACGCTCGCGTGGGCCGCCAACGCGGCGACCCTGCGGCTGCGCTCGCAGCTGTTCTCGCGGCTGCTCGACGGCCACCCGCAGCTCTTCGTCCTGCGCTCGGCCAGCAGCCTGATGAACACGGTGGTGTACGAGATCCTGGCCGGCGTGAACCAGCTCGTCGGTGCGGCGCAGACGCTGCTGAAGGACAGCTTCAGCGTGATCGCCTTCCTCGGCACGATGCTGCTGCTGAACTGGCGGCTGACACTGGTGATCGCCGCGCTCGGCCCGGCGGTGGGCTACACGATGCGCGTGTTCGGCAAGCGCATGCACCGCATCACCAAAGAGTCGCAGATCGCGGTCGACCGGCTCGGCTACGTCGTCGAGGAGAACGTGATGGCCTGGCGCACGGTGCGCCTGCACGGCGTGCAGGACGCGCAGCGCGCCCGCTTCGAGGCCTCGAGCAAGGCGCTGCGCCGCCTGCTGATGAAGTCGACCGTGGCGGGCGCCACCGTCACCCCGGTCACGCAGCTGCTGACCGCCACCGCGCTGGCGGCGGCGATCGGCATGGCGCTGTGGCAGAGCAGCACCGGCGGCACGACGATGGGCGCGTTCGTCGCGTTCATCACTGCCGCGGTCGCGCTGGCCACGCCGATGCGCCGGCTCAGCGACGTCTCGGCGCCGATCTCGCGCGGCATCGCGTCGGTGGAGCGGGCGCTCGAGCTGATTCACCAGGCGCCGGTCGAGACCGGCGGCAGCTATGCGCCCGCCGCACCGGGCCGCTCGCGCGGCGAGCTCGCGCTGCGCGGCGTGACGATGCGCTTCGGCGACGCCGCCAACCCGCCGGCACTGGACGACGTGAGCTTGGAGATCCATGCCGGCGAGACCGTCGCGCTGGTCGGCCCGTCGGGTGCCGGCAAGAGCACGCTGGTCAACCTGCTGCCGCGCTTTCTCGACCCGAGCGGCGGCCGCGTCACGCTCGACGGCGTCGACCTGAAGGACTGGAACCTGCATGCGCTGCGCGAGCAGTTCGCGCTCGTCAGCCAGGAGGTGGTGCTGTTCAACGACACGGTCGCCGCCAACGTCTGCTTCGGCGCGCCGATCGACGCGGCGCGCACGCGCGCGGCGCTGGCCGCGGCGAACCTGGCCGATTTCGTCGACGGCCTGCCGCGCGGCGCGGAGACGCTGATCGGCCACAACGGCACGCAGCTCTCCGGCGGCCAGCGCCAGCGCCTGGCGATCGCGCGCGCGATCTACAAGGACGCGCCGATCCTGATCCTCGACGAGGCCACCTCGGCGCTCGATTCGGAATCCGAGCGGCTGGTCCAGCAGGCGCTCGAGGCGCTGATGAAGGGCCGCACCAGCCTCGTGATCGCGCACCGCCTCTCGACGATAGCGCGCGCACACCGCATCATCGCGCTCGAGGCCGGCCGCATCGTCGAGCAAGGCAACCACGCCGAGCTGCTCGCGCACGGCGGCCTCTATGCCCGCCTGCACGCCGTGCAATTCAGGAGTTGACATGACCAAGACCACGCCCCCCGCGATCGGCCGCTACCCGATTCCATCGCTGGAGCAGGTGCCGCAAGACATCCGCGACAAGATCCTCGAGGTGCAGGAGAAAGCCGGCTTCGTGCCGAACGTGTTCCTGACCTTCGCGCACCGTCCCGCCGAGTTCCGCGCGTTCTTCGCGTACCACGACGCGCTGCTGCTGCGCGAGTCGGGGTTGAGCAAGGGCGAGAAGGAGATGATCATCGTCGCCACCAGCGGCGCGAACGGCTGCCTGTACTGCGTGGTCGCGCACGGCGCGATCCTGCGCATCTACGAGAAGAACCCGCTGATCGCCGACCAGCTCGCGACCAACTACCTGAAGGCCGACATCACGCCGCGCCAGAAGGCGATGCTGGACTTCGCGATGAAGGTCTGCACCGCCTCGTACGCCATCACCGACGACGACTTCGCGCAGCTGCACGAACACGGCTTCAGCGACGAGGACGCCTGGGACATCGCCGGCATCACCGCGCTGTTCGGCCTGAGCAACCGGATGGCCAACGTGACCTCGATGCGGCCGAACGACGAGTTCTACCTGATGGGCCGGCTGCCGCGCCCCGCGAAGAGCTGACCCGTCGCGACCATGTTCTCGATCGTCATCCCGACCTGGAACAACCTGCCGTTCCTGCAGCTCGCGGTCGAGACGATCCGGCGCCACTCGGCGCACGCACACGAGATCCTGGTGCACGTCAACGACGGCTCCGACGGCACGCTCGCCTGGGTGCGCGCGCAGGGCCTGAAGCACACCACGAGCCCGGGCAACGTCGGCATCTGCTACGCGGTGAACCGGGCCGCCGCGCTCGCGACGCAGCCCTACCTCGTCTACCTGAACGACGACATGGCGGTGCTGCCGGGCTGGGACGCCCGGCTGCTCGAAGTCGCGCGGCGTCTCGAGGGCCGGCGCTTCATGCTGTCGGCGACGATGATCGAGCCGGGCGGCGCGAACAACCGCTGCACCGTCGCCGCGGACTTCGGGCGCGATGCGGCGGGCTTCCGCGAAGCCGAGCTGATCGCCGCGCTGCCGTCGATGCACCGATCCCACTGGCTCGGTTCGACGTGGCCGCCGACGCTGCTGCCGACCTGGATGTGGGCCGAGGTCGGCGGCTACAGCGTCGAGCTCTCGCCCGGCATGAGCAGCGACAACGACTTCTCGATGAAGCTGTGGCACGCCGGCTGCCGCACCTTCGTCGGCCTCGGCGACAGCTTCGTCTACCACTTCGCCTGCGTCTCGACCGGGCGCATCGTCAAGAACGACGGCCGCCTGCAGTTCCTGCACAAGTGGGGCATCAGCCAGCGCGACTTCGACCGCATCTGCCTGCACCGCGGCGAGCCGGTCGAGCTCGAGACCGCACTCGCCGGGCGGCGCCTGAACGACGCGGACCGCGCGCTGCTCGCGAAGGCGCGGCTGCGCGCGCGCCTGTCGATGGCGTTCAAGCCCGCCGTGGCCTTCACCGCCGACGATCGTGCCTGACCAGCCCCGCGCGCCGGCGTGGGCCGGGCACCTCGCCATCAGCAACCACGGCCTGCGCAACAGCGGCGGCATCGAACGCTACGCGATGACGCTGGTGCGCGGCCTGCACGCACGCGGCATCCGGCCGACCGTGATCGCGAAGGCCTTCGACCCGAGCCTTCCCGAGTACGGCTGGGTCGACCCGGTGCACACCAGCGTGCGGGCCGCGCCGGGCAAGCTGCGCGACCTGTTCTTCGACTGGCGCATCGGCCGCGCGAAACACCGGCTCGGCCTGTTCCCGCTCATCGGCTGCAACCAGACACGCTGGTCCGACATCGGCATCTGCGGCGGCACGCACCCGGGGTTCCTCGAGGCGATGGGCGAACGCGCGACGCTGAGCGACCGCTGGAAGATCGACCTGGAGCGCGCCCACTTCGCGGCCTCGCAGACCATCGTCGCGCACTCGGCGCGGATGCGCGACGAGCTCGTGCGCCACTACGGCACCGACGCGCGCAAGGTCGCGCTGCTGTACCCGCCGGTCGACGGCGAGCGCTTCTCGACCGTCGACGCGGCCACGCGCGCCGCCTTGCGCGCGCAGCTCGGCCTGCCGGCCGACCGGGCCGTGTTCCTGCTCGCCTCCACCGGCCACAAGCGCAAGGGCCTGGACCTGCTGAGCGAGTTCTTCGCCCATACCGGGCTGCCGGCGACACTCGTGATCGCCGGCCGGCCGATGCCGGGCGCGGTCCGCAACGTGCGGCACCTGGGCTACCGCAGCGACATCGAAAGCGTCTACCGCGCGGTCGATTTCACCGTGATGGCGTCGCGCTACGAACCGTTCGGCCTGGTCGGGGTCGAGTCGGTGCTGTGCGGCACGCCGGTCCTGCTGGCCGACAACGCCGGCTGCGCCGAAGTCATCCGCGCGCCGGCGCAGATCCCGTTCGCGCTCGCCCGGCCGGAGTCGCTCGGTCGGGCCGTGGCCGGCGCGGTCGAACGCTGGCGACTCGGCGCGCATCGACTCGAAACCCCCGTCAGCCATCTCACCTACGATCCGCTCGTCGCGGTGCACGTGGACGCCCTGCTCGCGATCGCCGAGGCCCTCACCCGTTCCCGCCACGCACCGTCGACACCATGACCAAGCTGATTCGCCGGTTGATCCGGGGCGGTCGACGCGCGCGCGAGATCATCGGCAGCCGGCGGCGCGGCGGCATGCGCTGCGGCACCTGCGGCTTCACCGGCGCGCCACTGCACCGCAACGTGCTCTGGCCCGGCCTGATCCAGGCGTGGGCGCTGTCGCCCGACTGGGCACGGTGGATGGACGAGCGCGAAGGCAGCCGCTGCGCGTGGTGCGGGTCGAGCCTGCGCAGCGGGCAGCTGGCCGCGGCGATCGCCATGGTCGCGAACGCGGCATGCGGCAGCGCCGCGGCACACCTGAGCGCGCTGTTTCGCGATGCGCGCGCGCGGCGCCTGGCGATCGCCGAGATCAACTCCGCCGGCAACCTGCACCGTCATCTCGCGCGCTGCCCCGGCCTGTGCTACTCGGAGTTCGGCAGCACCTCGCCGCAGGTGCCGTCCGAGGACCTGATGGCGCTGTCGTACGCCGACGGACGATTCGACCTCGTGATCACGTCCGACGTGCTCGAACACGTGCCCGACATCGACCGCGCGCTGCGCGAGACGCACCGCGTGCTGCGCCCCGGCGGCGCGCACGTGTTCTCGGTGCCGGTCGTGTGGGACCGTGCCACCCGGCGGCGCGCGACGCTCGAGGCCGGGGTGCTCACGCACCTGCTGCCGGCCAGTCACCATGGCGAACCGAGCGAAGGCAAGTCGGACTTTCTCGTGTTCTACGAATTCGGTGCCGATGTCGTCGAGCGCTGCGTCGAGGCAGGCTTCGAGCTCGAACTTCTGCGCGACGCCCACAACCCGGCCGTCGTCAGCTTCATCGCGCGCAAGCCCGCGTGAACCGCGCCGCCCTTCTCTATCATCGCGACACCGCAGGACACGACCATGGCGCATCCCGAGCAGGCAGAATTCTTTTCCGGCGTGCGCACGCACTACCCGGCCTCGTTCCAGGGCGCACGCGTGCTCGAGGTCGGCTCGCTCGACATCAACGGCTCGGTGCGCGAGCTGTTCGCCGACTGCCGCTACACCGGCGTCGACCTGCAGCTCGGCCCCGGCGTCGACCTGGCCTGCCAGGGCCAGCTGGTCGAGTTCCCGACCGCCCACTTCGACACCACGATCTCGGCCGAGTGCCTGGAGCACAACCCGTTCTGGCGCGAGACCGTCGCGAACATGCTGCGCATGACGCGGCCCGGCGGCCTGGTGCTGATCAGCTGCGCGACCACCGGCCGGCTGGAGCACGGCACGACGCGCACCAACCCCGACGCGTCGCCGTTCACCTCGGCCGAGAAGTGGGAGTACTACCGCAATCTCACGGCCGCCGACCTCGAGGCCTCGCTGAACCTGGCCGGCTGGCTGGCCGACTGGGCGAGCTGGGTCAACTTCATCACCCGCGACCTCTACTTCGTTGGCCTGCGCCACGGCGGCGACCCGGCGCTGAATGAAGCGATGAAAGCGCACTTCGACGCGCGCTATGCGATGACCGCGAGCGCGAAGGCGCTGCGCCGCGGCCTGAAGACCAAGCTGCTCGGCGACCTGCTTTCGCGGCCGTGACCGACCGGCCCCTCGCCACGCTGCTGCTGCTCGCGTACCAGCAGCAGGCCACGATCGTGGCGGCAGTCGAGGGCGCGCTGCAGCAGACCTATTCGCCGCTCGAGATCGTGATCTCCGACGATGCCTCGACCGACGCGACCTGGGCCGCGATCCAGCACGCGGTCGCCGGCTACGCCGGGCCGCACCGGCTGATCCTGAACCGCAACCCGGCCAACCTGGGCATCGGCGCGCACCTGAACCGGATGGTCGAGCTGTCGCGGGGCGAGCTGCTGTTCGTCGCCGCCGGCGACGACGTCTCGCTGCCGCAGCGCTGCAGCACGGTGGTCGAGGCCTGGCTGGCCGCGCAGCGCCGCCCCGACCTGATCGCCAGCGCGCTGCTGGACCTCGACGCGCAGGGCACGGCGCACGGGCGCATCACGCCGACCGACCTCGGCGGCTACCGCAGCGCCGCCGACTGGGTCGCGCGCCCGCCGCACGTGATCGGCGCCGCGCAGGCCTGGACGCGCCGCGTCTTCGAGCGCTTCGGCCCGCTGCCCGCGGGCACGGTTGCCGAGGACCGGCTGATGGTGTTCCGCGCGATCGTCGCCGGCGGCGCGATCACGCTGCCCGAGCCGCTGGTGCAGTACCGCCGCGGCGGCATCTCGCGGCGCCGCCGCGCGCTGCATGCACGCGACGTGGTCGAGCGGCTGCTGAAGAACAACCGGCACGCGCTGGTCGAGCTGCCGCAGCTGCTGGCCGACGCGCAGCGCGCCGGCCAGTTGCCGGCGGTCGACGCCGCGCTGCGCCGCGAACTCGCGCGCGAGGCCTTCGTGCGCGACCTGTTCGCGGCCCGCACCGCGGGGGGGCGCTGGCGCGCCGTCGCCGCGGCACGCCGCGTGCCGCTCGCGTGGCGGCTGCGTCTGCTCGTGTATGCCGCCTGGCCCGGCGTGCTGACGCCGTGGTTCGCGCTGAAGCGAAGGGCCTCGCGTGGGCCCTGACGCGGGCGCGGCGCGCGAACCGGCGATCGACGGCCGCGCCGTCTTCGCGATCCTGATCGCGGTCGCACTCGCCACGCTCGACACCGCGATCGCCAACACCGCGCTGCCGGCGATCGCCGCCGACCTGCACGCGGCGCCGGCGGCCTCGGTCTGGGTCATCAACGCGTACCAGCTCGCGATGGTCGCGACGATCCTGCCGTTCGCGGCCTTCGGCGACATCGTCGGCCACCGTCGCATCTACCTCGGCGGGCTGGCGCTGTTCACGCTCGCGTCGCTGGCCTGCGCGCTGGCGACGACGCTGCCGATGCTGGCCGGTGCGCGCGCGCTGCAGGGTCTTGGCGCGAGCGCGATCATGAGCGTCAACACCGCGCTGCTGCGCTTCATCTACCCGCCGCACCGGCTCGGCCGCGGCGTCGGGCTGAACGCGCTGGTCGTGGGCATCGGCTTCGCGGTCGGCCCGAGCGTGGCCTCGCTGGTGCTGAGCGTCGCGTCGTGGCACTGGCTGTTCGGCATCAACCTGCCGCTGGGCCTGGCGGCGCTCGCGGTCGCGTTGCCCTCGCTGCCGCACTCGCCGCGCGGCACGCACCGCTTCGACAGCATCGCCGCGGCGCTGACCGTCGTCGCGTTCACGGCGCTGATCACTGCGCTGGGCTCGGCCGCGCAGCGCGAGCCGGCGGCGCTGTGGGGCGGCGCGCTCGCCGTCGCGGTCGTGTTCGGCGCGCTGCTGGTCCGCCGCGAGCACGGCAACCCGTTGCCGATCCTGCCGGTCGACCTGTTCCGCCGGCCGGCGTTCGCGCTGTCGTCGCTGACGGCGGTGTGCACCTTCGCGACCCAGGGGCTGGCGTTCGTCTCGCTGCCGTTCTACTTCGAGGGCGTGCTGCACCGCAACCAGATCGACACCGGCTTCCTGATGTCGCCCTGGTCCATCGTCGTCGCGCTCGCGGCGCCGCTGGCCGGGCGCCTGTCGGACCGCTACCCGCCGGGCATCCTGGGCAGCATCGGCCTGACGATCCTGGCCGCCGGCATGGCCTCGCTCGCGCTGCTGCCGGCGCACCCCAGCGTGCTCGACATCTGCATCCGCATGACGATCTGCGGCGCCGGGTTCGGCTTCTTCCAGTCGCCGAACCTGCGCGCGCTGATGTCCAGCGCGCCGCCAGAGCGCGCCGGCGGCGCCAGCGGCACGATCGCGACCTCGCGCCTGCTCGGCCAGGCGACCGGCGCGGCGCTGACGGCGTTCTGCTTCAGCCTGGCCGGCGTGCGCGGCGCGACCGGCGCGCTCTGGCTCGGTGCGGGCTTCGCGGTCGTCGCGGCGGTGGCGAGCGCGATGCGGCTGGTGGTGCCGCGGTAGCGGCGATGATCACAGCAGCACGATGTCGTACTGCTCCGGCGAGCCCATCGGTTCGGCCTGCAGCGAGATCGGCTTGCCGATGAAGTCGGACAGGCCCGCCAGGTGCGGGCTCTCCTCGTCGAGCAGCATCTCGACGACGGCGGCCGACGCGACGATGCGGAACTCCTTCGGGTTGAACTGGCGCGCCTCGCGCAGGATCTCGCGCAGGATGTCGTAGCACACCGTGCGGGCGGTCTTGACCTGGCCGCGCCCCTCGCAGGTCGGGCAGACCTCGCACAGCATGTGCGCGAGCGATTCGCGCGTGCGCTTGCGCGTCATCTCGACCAGACCGAGCTGCGTGAAGCCGCTGACCGTGATCTTGGTGCGGTCGCGCGCGAGTTGCTTGCGCAGCTCGGCAAGCACCGCGCCCTGGTGGTCCTCGCGCGTCATGTCGATGAAGTCGATGATGATGATGCCGCCCAGATTGCGCAGCCGCAGCTGGCGCGCGATCGCCAGGCTGGCCTCGAGGTTGGTCTTGAAGATCGTGTCGTCGAAATTGCGCGCGCCGACGAAGCCTCCGGTGTTGACGTCGATCGTCGTCAGCGCCTCGGTCTGGTCGATGATCAGGTAGCCGCCCGACTTGAGTTCGACGCGGCGCATCAGCGCGCGCGCGATCTCGTCGTCGATGTTGAACAGGTCGAAGATCGGCCGCTCGCCGGCGTAGTGCTCGAGCTTGGCGACCGAGGTCGGCGTGAACTCCTGGCCGAACCGGCGCAGCGCGTCGAACTGCAGGCTCGAATCGATGCGCACGGCCTGCGTGCCGTCGTGCGTCAGGTCGCGCAGCACGCGCTCGGCCAGGCTCAGGTCCTGGTGCAGCAGCGTGCCGGGCGGCGACTTGAAGCTCTTGTCGCGCACCGCGGCCCAGGTCTTGCGCAGGTAGCGGATGTCGTCGGAGAGCTCGTCGTCGGTCGCCTCCTCCGCGTTGGTGCGCAGGATGAAACCGCCCGCCGGGCCCGATCCCTCCGGCACCTGCGCGAGCACGTTCATGCGCGCGCGCAGCTGTTCGCGCAGCTCGTGCGAGCCGATCTTCTGCGAGATGCCGATGTGGTCGTCCTGCGGCAGGAACACGAGCAGCCGCCCGGCGATGGAGATCTGCGTCGACAGCCGCGCGCCCTTGGTGCCGATCGGGTCCTTGATCACCTGCACGGTCAGCGCCTGGCCCTCGAACACGAGGCGCTCGATCGGCGGCGGCGGCGGGCCGCTGCCGCCGCCATCCGGGCGGGCCGCGCCGGAGCTGCCGCGCGGCACCACGCCGTTGACCTGCACGTCGGCCACATGCAGGAAGGCCGCGCGCTCCAGGCCGATGTCGATGAACGCCGACTGCATGCCCGGCAGCACGCGCGCCACCTTGCCGGCGTAGATGTTGCCGACCAGGCCGCGCTCGAGCGCGCGCTCGACGTGCAGTTCCTGGACGGCGCCGTTCTCGACGACCGCGACGCGGGTCTCCTGCGGCGTCCAGTTGATCAGGATGTCCTGCATCGGTGGGGTCGTGCGCGAAGGGGCGGTCAGGAAACGACGCGCAACCCGGGCGCGCCGGCCTCGACCCGGCCGATCACCGCGGCCTGGTCGAAGCCGCCGTCGCGGAACACGCGCAGCACCTCGGCCACGGTGTCGGGCGCGCAGCTCACCAGCAGCCCGCCGGAGGTCTGCGGGTCGGTGAGCAGGTCGCGCGCGGTGGCCGGCAGCCCGGCCGCCAGCGCGACCTGCGCGCCGTAGCCGTCCCAGTTGCGGCCCGACGCGCCGGTGACGAAGCCGTCCGCCGCCATCGCCGCGACACCGTCCAGCAGCGGCACCTTGCCCCACTCGATCACCGCGGTGACGCCGGCACCGCGCGCCAGCTCCAGCGTGTGGCCGGCGAGTCCGAAACCGGTCACGTCGGTCAGCGCGTGCACGCCCGGCATCGCCGCGAACGCGATGCCGGGCTTGTTCAGCAGCGTCGCCGTGCGCACCAGCTGCGCGTAGCCGGCGGCGTCGAGCTTGCCCTTCTTCAGCGCCGCCGACAGCACGCCGACACCCAGCGGCTTGCCGAGGATCAGCACGTCGCCGGGCTTCGCATCGGCATTGCGGCGCACCCGGTCGGGGTGGACCAGACCCATCACGACCAGGCCGTAGATCGGCTCGACCGAGTCGATCGTGTGGCCGCCGGCGATCGGGATGCCGGCCTCGCGGCAGACCGACTCGCCGCCCTTGACGATCTGCCCGATGGCCTCGAGCGGCAGCTGGTTCACCGGCATCGCGACGAGTGCCAGCGCCATGATCGGGGTGCCGCCCATCGCGTAGACGTCGCTGATCGCGTTGGTCGCGGCGATGCGGCCGAAGTCGAACGGGTCGTCGACGATCGGCATGAAGAAGTCGGTCGTCGCGATCAGCGCCTGCTCGTCGTTGAGCCGGTAGACGGCCGCGTCGTCGGCGGTCTCGATGCCGACCATCAGCTCTTTCGGGATCAGGCCGCCGCCGCTGCTCTTCAGGATCTCCGACAGCACGCCGGGCGCGATCTTGCAGCCGCAGCCGCCGCCGTGCGAGAAGCTGGTCAGGCGCAGCGGCGCCGGCGCCGTGGTGCGGACGGAAGTGTCGTTCATGGTGCGTTGCTCGGTCGTCAGGGTGCAGGGGCGATTGTGTCAGTCGATCGCGTTGCGCGCTGAGCGAGCATGTCGCCCAGCAGGGCACGCACCGCGCGCGCCTCCTCGGCCGGCGCGAAGCGCGCCTCGAGCGCGCGGCATTGCGCGGCCAGCTGCGCGGCAAAGCGCGCGTCGAGCGCGAAGCGCTGCATCAGCGCGGCCAGCGCGGCGGCGTCGCCGACCGGGAAGTAGCCGGCGTAGTCGGCACCGAGCAGCCCGACGTTGCCGTCGATCCGGCTCGCCAGCACCGGCACCTGCGAGCGCAGCGCCTCGATCACGACGTTGGCGCCGCCTTCCATCACGCTCATGTGCACC
>JAYSLR010000378.1:0-5163 GCA_043725365.1 Rhizobacter sp.
TGGAAGTTCGCGACGCTGCCGAACAAGGGGCCGACGAAGTTCACGATCGTCGAACTGGAGGGCACGAAGGTGCTGAAGGTCGACTCCGAGAACGCCTACGGCAACCTGGTGCACCCGCTGAAGGCGAACGTGACGGACAAGGCGGTGCTGGCCTGGCGCTGGCGCGTCGATCACCTCGTCGACGGCGCCGACCTGACGGTGCGCTCCGGCGAGGACTCACCGGCCAAGCTGTGCGTGTTCTTCGGTTTCGACAGCTCCAAGCTGCCGTTCGGCGAGCGCACCAAGCTCGCGCTGGCGCGCTCGAGCACCGGCGAGGACGTGCCGACCGAGGCGCTGTGCTACGTCTGGGACAACAAGCTGGCGGTGGACACGGCCATGGCCAGCGTCTTCACGAAGCGCGTGCGCTTCCTCGTGCTGCAGAGCGGCAGCGGCAAGGTCGGGACCTGGGTGGCGCAGAAGCGCAACCTGGTGGCGGACTATCAGCGCATGTTCGGCGACGAATCGGAGGGCAAGGTGCCGCCGGTCACCGGCGTGTCGGTCGGGGCCGACACCGACAACACGCACGCGAACAGCCTGGCGTACTTCGGCGACATCTCGCTGACGCCGTGAGGGGGCGGATTAACCTTGGCTTAACCGGGCGCTAACCGAGCGCTAACCGGGCGCTCCTATCTTCGGTGCCATGCGGAATCTTCCGCGTGAGCCTGATAGCCAAGGAGCGAACATGAAATTCAAACCCCTGAGCGCGGCGCTGGTCGCCGCCGGTCTGCTGGCGGTCGGCACCGCCGGCGCGATCGAGCTGCCCTCGTGGCTGAAGGGCAAGCCGGCCGCCTCGCAGCAGGTGGGCGGTGCGTACAAGGCGGTGTCCGACGTCTCGGCGCCGCCGCCGGTGCCGATGGTGGCCGCGCAGACCGTGCCGAACTACCGCGCGATCGTCAAGACCTTCGGCCCGGCCGTGGTCGGCGTGACGGTCGCCGGCATGCACAAGACCTCGATGGAGGAGCAGGGCCTGCCGCCCGGCATGGAGAACGACCCGTTCTTCAAGTTCTTCCGTGGCATGCCGGGCTTCCAGCAGCGCGGGCCAAGCAACGGCCAGGTGCCGTTCAAGGGCCTGGGCTCGGGCTTCATCATCAGCTCGGACGGCCTGATCCTGACCAACGCGCACGTCGTGCGCGAAGCCAAGGACGTGACCGTCAAGCTCAGCGACCGGCGCGAGTTCAGTGCCAAGGTGCTGGGCTCCGACCCGACCACCGACATCGCGGTGCTGCGCATCAACGCCAAGGACCTGCCGACGGTGCGCATCGGCGACGCCCGCAACCTCGAGGTCGGCGACCCGGTGCTGGCGATCGGTGCGCCCTATGGCCTGGAGCAGACCGCCACGCAGGGCATCGTCAGCGCCAAGGGCCGCTCGCTGCCGGGCGACAACACGGTCGTGCCGTTCATCCAGACCGACGCGGCGGTGAACCCCGGCAATTCGGGCGGCCCGCTGTTCGATGGCAACGGCACGGTGGTCGGCATCAACGCGCAGATCTACTCGCAGAGCGGCGGCTTCCAGGGCCTGAGCTTCTCGATCCCGATCAACGTGGCGATGCAGGTCAAGGACCAGATCGTCGCCACCGGCAAGGCCACGCATGCGCGGCTCGGCGTGACGATCCAGGACCTGAACCAGTCGCTCGCCGATTCGTTCGGCCTGAAGCGGCCGGATGGCGCGCTGGTGGCGAACGTCTCCGACGGCAGCGCAGCCGCGGCCGCGGGCCTGAAGTCGGGCGACGTGATCACTGCGGTCAACGGCCAGGCGATCGTGCGCTCGGGCGAGCTGTCCAGCCTGATCGGCATGGCGGCGCCCGGCGAGAAGGTCAAGCTCACGGTCTGGCGCGACCACGCTGCGCGCGAGATCGACGCCAAGCTCGGCGGCGCCGAGGCGCAGGGCACCGAGCTCGCCGACGCCGACGGCGCTGTGAAGCCGGGCCAACTCGGCCTGTCGATGCGCCCGCTGACGCGCGACGAACGCCGCGAGTCCAAGCTCGAGCAGGGCCTGGTGGTCGAGAACGTCGCGGGGCCGGCCGAGAAGGCCGGCATCCAGGCGGGCGACGTGCTGCTCGCGATCAACGGCCGCCCGGTGCAATCGGTCGCGCAGGTCAAGCTGGTGCTGCAGGGCAAGCCGAAGAGCGTGGCGCTGCTCGTGCTGCGCGACGGCGACCGGATCTTCGTGCCCGTCAACCTCGGATAAGGAGTTCACCATGAGCCACTTCCTGCAACGCAGCGGCGCGGCGCTGGCCGCGCTGCTCGGGGCCGTCATGTCGCTGCCGGCTCACGCGATCGACAGCCAGCTGCCGCCGGAGCGACAGGCCGGCCGCGCGTCGTACGTGAGCGGCGGCGTCGGCGAGGGCGAGTCGCAGCGCTTCGAGGCCGCGTTCAAGCGCTACCCGCTGATCGTGCAGCTGTTCGAGAACAGCGGCGCACACGACGAGTACACGGCCGACGCGATGGTGAAGATCAGCGACGCGAAGGGCCGGCTCGTGCTGCACGAGAAGGCCGACGGTCCGTTCATGCTGGTGCGGCTGCCGGCCGGCGACTACCGCATCGCCGCGTCGCTGAAAGGGCACGACCTGGCCGGCCACACGGTGCATGTGACCGACAGCGGCCACGCGAAGACGACCTTCGTGTTCCCGCGCAACACCGGCTGAAGCGCGCCCCCGAACGGCCCGCGCGGCGGGCCGTTCGGGGGCGTCACAGGTCGGTGCGCAGCTTCCAGATCTCGGGGAACAGCACCACGTCGAGCATCTTGCGCAGGTAGCCGACGCCCGAGGTGCCGCCGGTGCCGCGCTTGAAGCCGATGATGCGTTCGACCGTCGTGACGTGGCGAAAGCGCCAGAGCCGGAACGCGTCCTCGAGGTCGGTGAGTTCCTCGCCGAGCTGGTACAGGTCCCAGTGCGCGTCGGGGTCGCGGTAGACGACGAGCCAGGCCTGCTCGACGGCGTCGCTGGCCACGTGCGGCCGGGTCCAGTCGCGCTCGATCGACGCGGCCGGAACGGCCAAGCCGCGGCGCGCCAGCAGGCGCAGCGCCTCGTCGTACAGCGACGGCGCGCGCCAGGCCGCTTCGACCCGCGCGAGCACGTCGGGGCGGTGCGCGTGCGGCTTGAGCATCGTCGCGTTCTTGTTGCCGAGCATGAACTCGATGCAGCGGTACTGCCAGCTCTGGAAGCCGCTGCTGCTCGACAGGAACGGCCGGATCGCCGAGTACTCGGGCGGCGTCATCGTCGCGAGCACGTCCCAGGCGTGCACCAGCTGCTCCATGATGCGGCTGACGCGCGCAAGCATCTTGAACGCGCTGCCGAGCTCGTCGGCCGCGACGCACTTCACCGCGGCACTCAGCTCGTGCAGCAGCAGCTTCATCCAGAGTTCGCTGGTCTGGTGCTGGACGATGAACAGCATCTCGTTGTGCGACGGCGAGAGCGGGTGCTGCGCGCTCAGGAGCTGGTCGAGGTGCAGGTAGTCGCCGTAGCTCATGTCCTTCGAGAAGTCGAGCTGCGCGCCTTCGTCGGCGACGATCTTGTCGGTCGGGGTGCTCACGCCGCAGTCCTTCAGGTCACCGCGGTGCGCTGGGCGAAGCGCGCCTCGCGCCATTCGCCGCTCGCGAGCACCGCATCGAGATGCTCGACCGCGTCCCACACGTCGACGAAGCGGGTGTACAGCGGCGTGAAGCCGAAGCGCAGCAGGTCCGACGACTCGGGCGACGCGTTCGTGTCGCCGGCGCGGAAGTCGCCGATGACGTTGCGCGCGATCAGCGCCTGCATGACGCGCAAGCCACTCGCATGCGCGAAGCTGACCTGGCTGCCGCGTAGCGCCGCGTCGCGCGGCGTCACCAGGGTCAGGTCGTGGTCGCTGCAGCGTTTCTCGACCAGCTCGGTGAACAGCGTCGTCAGCGCGATCGACTTGGCGCGCAGCGCCGCCATGCCGCCATGCGCGTCCGCCTTCAGGAACACGTCGACGCCGCACTCGAGCGCCGCCATCGACAGCACCGGCGGCGTACCGCAGACGAAGCGCTGGATACCCGGCGCCGGCCGGTAGTCGCTCGTGAACGCGAACGGTGCCGCATGGCCGAGCCAGCCCGACAGCGGCTGGCGCAGCTGCTCTCGGTCCATGCGCGCGGTGTGGCGCGGATGCGCCCAGACGAAGGCCGGCGCGCCCGGCCCGCCGTTCAGGTACTTGTAGCCGCAGCCGACGGCGAAATCGGCGTCGGCGCCACACAAGTCGACCGGCACCGCGCCGGCCGAGTGCGCCAGGTCCCAGACGACGGGCGCGCCGGCGGCGTGTGTCGCCGCCGTGATCGCGGCCATGTCGTGCATCCGGCCGCTGCGGTAGTTCACGTGCGTCAGCATCAGTACGGCGAGATCGTCGTTCAGATGCGCGCCGAGCCCGTCGGCGTCGACCAGCTTCAGTTCGAGGCCGTGTTCGCGCGCCACGCTGTCGGCGATGTACAGGTCGGTCGGGAAGTTGCTGCGCTCCGAAACGATGTAGCGGCGCGTCGCGGAGGGTGCACCGAGCAGCACCGCTGACTTCAGCGCCTTGTACAGGTTCACCGAGGTCGAGTCGGCAACGATCAGCTCGCCCGCGCCGGCACCGACCAGGCGCGCGATCTTGTCGCCGATGCGCTGCGCGAGGTCGATCCAGCCGGCCGTGTTCCAGCTGCGGATCAGCTCGGTTCCCCACTCGTGCTGAACGACTTGTGCGACGCGCGCCGGCGTGGCCTTCGGCAGCGCGCCGAGCGAGTTGCCGTCGAGGTAGATCACGCCATCGGGCAGCACGAACTCGTCGCGCAGCGGCGCGAGCGGATCGGCGGCGTCGAGCGCGGCGCAGTCTTGTCGGGTCGTCGTCATGTCAGTTGCTCCACCGCGCCGCGCGCGACCAGCGACCCATGAAACTTGCCCGGCGCGTCGGATGCCGGCTTGCGGCCCGTTTCGATCATTCGCTGCGTGCGCTGCGAGTCGGACTTCGATCGCCGCAGCGGCAAAGGCGGGAGCGGCCAGGCCGGCGAGGGCTGAAGCCGCGCCCCCGACTGCGTCGGGGGTGCCCTGCGCTGCTCGCTACGCGGGGCAAGTCGGCAAACTCGGCCCTGGGTACAGGACCTCAAACATGCCGACTTGGGCCGCAAGCGGCCCGACC
>JAYSLR010000379.1:0-4360 GCA_043725365.1 Rhizobacter sp.
CGGCGAATTGCGCGGCAGCCGGCGCGTCATGTGCATGACGTCGTCGCCCAGGCCCCATTGGCGCGCCACCGCGGCGCCCAGGGATTCGATGTCGACGCCGAGCACCGCGAAGGCCGCGGCCTCCTCGCTCAGGCCCGGCGGATCCGCAGCGCCGGGCTCGCGGTTCGCGGTGTCGGGCTTCATCAGTTGCTCGATCTGCTCGGCCTCGTCGGCGAAGTGGTAGCGCAGCATCAGGCGACCCAGGTTCTGCAGCACCGCGATCAGGTACACGACCTGCGCGTCATAGCCCGCGGGCCGCAGCGCCTGCGCCGTGTGGCCGGCCAGGCGCACGCGGTCGAGCAGGCTCTGCAGCGCGGCAGCCTGCGGCGGCGCGAGCGGACCCGGCCAGGGCCGCAGCGTGTTGGCCGCCAGGCGCACGCCGTTCACGCCGATCAGCGAGATGATGCGCCGCAGGGTCAGCACCGGCCCGTTGCCCTGCACCTGCGTGCCTTGCACCTGCGCCGAATTCAGCGTGCGCAGCAGTTCGAAGCTCAGCGCCATGTCGTCCAGCACCTGATCGGCGATCTCGTCGGTGCGCTGGCTCTCCAGGCTGGTGACGCGGGCGACACGCGCTGCGAGACCCGGCAGCGCCGGCAGGTGGCCGACGGTGCGCAGCCGGTCCAGCAACAGGCCGACCGGGCCGCCACCGTCTTCGGCCTGCGCCTCGAGCCAGCCGGTCAAGGCGCCGAGCAGCGTCCGGGCGCCCTGGTAGCGCAACCGCTCCTGCCCCGAGGTGCAACGGTTGGCGATCGCGCGCAGCGCTTCGGGGATCGGCAGCGGCGTGCTCCACGGCAGGCGCACCAGTTCGCGACCGAGCGGCGCCATGCGCCCGATCACGAGCGCGGTGTCGGGCTGGTCGAGCGGCGGCTGGCCCGTCAGCAGATGCTGCAGCAGCAGACCGCAGGCGAGCAGATCGCGCGCCGCGGCGCGGCGCTGGGCACGCAGCTCGCCGGGGTCCATCGCCATCGTGCGCTCGAGCGATTTCGCGCGCGCCGCATCCTGCGCCGCGCGCACCGCGTCGCCGGCGACGCCCAGCCCCATCAGGCGCACGTTGCCGCGCTCGTCGATCAGCAGGCTGTGCAATTGCAGGTCGAGGTGGGCGATGCCGGCATCGTGAGCGAACGCGAGGCCGTGCAGCAGGTCGCTGACCCAGCCCACGACCTCCACCGGCTTCGGGTTCGGGTGCAGCGCCAGCCATTCGTGCAGGGTCGTGCCCTGCGCGCGGTCGACCACGACGAAGGGCCAGTGATCCTGCACCCCGACCTCGGCGACACGCGCCAGGTTCGGGTGATCCAGGCGCGCGGCCAGCCGGACGTCGCGCTGCCAGTGCTCGAGTGCTTCGGTGTTGACGGGCTGCACGCGCGGCAGGCTCAGCATCACCTCGGCGCCGCTGCGCGGGTCGAGCGCGAGCCAGACCATCGTGCCGGCGCTCTTGCCCAGCAGTCGGCGCAGCTCGAAGCGGCCGAACGCGCGCGTCGGGTGGGCGTGGGAGGTGGACAGGGCGTTCGCGACCATCGTGGTGGTGATCAAGTTGCCCGATTGGAACCCGGCGGGCCCTGATTCGGTGCGGCGATCAGGCGGCGCATCACCCGCCAAATGCCGGGATCGTGCCCTGGCGCCGGTCAATCGACCTCGACCACGGCGCCGGCACCGGTGACGAAGGCACAGCGCACGGTGTCGCCCGGCTGCGCCCGGCGCACGGCATCGCGGTAGCGCCGCAGCTGCTCGCGGTAGGCGGCCAGCTGCTGCGGGGCGTGCTGCAGCTTGTAGTCGAGCACCCACCAGACCGGGCCGCCGGCCTCGTCGAGTTGCACCAGGCGGTCGATGCGCAACAGCTCGCCGGCATCGCCGACGGGCACCTCGTTGCCGGCCCAGCGCAGCTGCGGACCGGCAAAGAAGCGGGCACAGTCCGGGCTGCGCAGGATCGTCCCGGCGAGGGCCGCGACCGCACCGGCCGGCGCGCCGAATTCGTCGGCAGCGGCCTGCGCGAGCGACACCCAGTCGGCCGGCGAGTCCGGCGCCGCAGCGGCCCATTCGAGCGTGCGGTGCACGGCCTGGCCGAGGCGCGTCGCATCGGTGTCGGGGCCGCGCGGTGGGGCTGCGGCCGGCCGAAGTGGTGGTGGCGAGGTCCGCGGCCCGGCATCGAGCACCTTCAGCGTGGCCGGCGGCGCCGCCGCGTCGGCCGGCACCGGACCCGCGGCCGGCACGGGCCATGCCGCCGCGAGCACCTCGACCCGGTCCCACCACGACGCGCCCGGCGCGCGCCGCGACGGTTCGGTCGCGCTGAAGACGAGGCGCCGCTTGGCACGCGACATCGCGACGTACAGGCCGTTGAGTTCCTCGCGTCGGCGCGCCTGCCGTTCGGCTTCGAGCACCGCGGCGAGGGACGGCGGGCACGCCGCCTCGGAGTAGACGAAGGCGCAGCGCCGCGGCTGCTCGGCCTCGACCGGCCAGTCGATCAGCAGGGTCGCGGTCTCGGTCGTCGGCGGTTCCGGGTCGGCGTCCATCACGAACACGACCCGCGCCTCCAGGCCTTTCGCGCCGTGCACGGTCAGCAGCTGGACCGCGTCGGCGTGGGTCGGCGGCGCGGCCTTGATTGCGCGCCGCTTCAGCGCGCGCACGAAGTTGTATGGCGTCGCGTAGCGCGCGCCGTCGAGCGTCAGCGCCTGCGCCAGCACCGCGTCGATCGCATCCAGCGCCGCCGCGCGCTGCACCGGCGGCACGGTGGCGGCGACGCGTTCGTGCAACCCGCCCTCGTGAACGATGCGGTCGAGCAGGTCGTGCGGCGGCAGCGTCTGCGCCGCCTCGCGCCAGCCCGGCAGCAATGCGCGCGCGCGCTGCAGCGCGGCGCTCGCCGCCGGGTCGTCGGCCAGCAGCGCGCGCCACCAGTCGCCGTCGGCGGCGCGCTGCGCGAGCGCGACCAGGTCGTCGTCATCGGCACCGAACAGCGGGCTGCGCAAGGCCTGCGCGAGCGAGAGCCGGTGCCGCGGCGACACCAGCGCGTCCAGCAGCGCGACCAGGTCGCGTGCCTCGGGTGCCTCCATCAGCGTCGTGTCCTCGACCGCGGCGTACGGCACGCGTTGAGCGCGCAGCGCCTGCGCGACCAGTCGCAACGACTGGCGCTTGCGGCTGAGCACGAAGATGTCGCCCGGCGCCATGCCCTCGACGGCGACAAGGGTGCGGATCGCGTGCGCCACCTGCGCCGCCTCCTGCTCGCGCAGCACCTCCTCCGGCTCATGGCGCGGTGTCGTCAGGCTGTCGCGCCAGGCCGCCGGCGGCGCCTCGCCGGTTCCGGCGCGCGCGGCGCGCTCCGGGCGCGACACCCGTGCCAGCCGCATCACGCTCGCCAGCGCGTCGGCGGCGAGCTCGGTCGTGTGCGGCCGGAAGCCGCCGAACTCCCCGGCCTGCTGCGCCTGCTCGAAGACCGCGTTCAGCGCGCCGAGCACCTCGGGCGCATTGCGCCGCGTGTGGTCGCAGGCGAGCCGCAGGCCGCCCAGCGCCTCGACGACGAACTGCTGCGCCGCCTCGAACACGCGCGGCTCGGCGCGCCGGAAGCGGTAGATGCTCTGCTTCGGGTCGCCGACGATGAACAGCCCCGGCGGCCGCTGGCCGCTCACGCCGCCGCCGGCGCCGGCGTAGGCCGAGAGCCAGGCATGCAGCGCATGCCATTGCAGCGGGCTGGTGTCCTGGAATTCGTCGATCAGCACGTGGCGGATGCGCGCGTCGAGCTTCTCCTGCACCCAGCCGGCCAGCGTCGCGTCGCGCAGCAGCGCCAGACCGCAACGCTCCAGGTCCGCCATGTCGGCCAGGCCGCGCTCGCGCTTGTACGCCGCGAACTCGAGCAGCAGCACGCGCGACAGCCGCACCATGCGCAGGTGCTCGAAGTGCGCGTCGAGCTGGCGGATCTGCAGCGCGATCGCGTCGAGCTCCTCCTGCACACGCACCAGCGCCTCGACCTTGCCGAGCTGCTTGCGCGGCGTGTCGCCCTTCGTGAACAACGCCGCCCAGGCGCGATCGAAGCGCGCGCGGGCCTCGGTCTGGGCCAGCGCCAGCACCAGCCCGGTGGCCGCGTCCTGGGCCTTGGCGCCGCCGCGGCCGAGCGCCAGCGCGAGTTCGCGCAGCAAGGCCTCCCAGGCCGCACCGAGCAGCGCCTGCGCCGGGTGCGCGCCGTCCAGCGCCAGCGCGGGCGGCGGCACGCTCGCCTCGAGCACGCCGGCGGCGTCGGCGAGCTCGAACTCGACACGCTTGGCCCCCGCCGCCTCGAACCACTGGCGCACCTGCGCGCGGCCGCGCTGCGCGATCAGCGCGGCGTGGTCGGCGC
>JAYSLR010000380.1:0-14399 GCA_043725365.1 Rhizobacter sp.
AGCTTCTTCAGGCGCGACTCGACTTCCGAGCTGATGGTGGCGGTGGGCAGCAGCAGCGTGATGCGGCGCTCCAGCTTGGCGAGGGTTTCAACTTGAACGGTCATGATGGTTGGACTCTTTCGATTTGCAATGCTGGTGCGCGGGGCGGGACTCGAACCCGCACACCATCGCTGGCGTCAGGACCTAAACCTGGTGCGTCTACCAATTTCGCCACCCGCGCGAACGGCCTTCCGCCCGACAAGGCATCGAGGCCGCTGTGCGGCTCCGCCACCCTGGCTTTCTCGGCGAACCGCGGATTTTAGCTGGTCGCGGCGGCCTGCTCGTCACCGGGCGGTTTGACGCGGAACCAGGCGGCGTACATCGCCGGCAACGACAGCAGCGTCAGCACCGTCGCGACGATCAACCCGCCCATGATCGCCACCGCCATCGGGCCCCAGAACACGCTGCGCGACAGCGGGATCATCGCCAGCACCGCGGCGGCCGCCGTCAGGATGATCGGGCGGAAGCGCCGCACCGCAGCCTCGACGATCGCGTTCCAGGTGGCGACGCCGCGCGCGCGGTCCTGCTCGATCTGGTCGATCAGGATCACCGAGTTGCGCATGATCATGCCCATCAGCGCGATCACGCCGAGCAGCGCGACGAAGCCGAACGGCCGGTTCAGCAGCAGCAGCGCCGCGGCGATCCCGGCGATCCCCAGCGGCGCGGTCAGGAACACCAGCACCGAGCGGCTGAAGCTGTGCAGCTGCAGCATCAACAGGGTGAACATGATGAACAGCATCAGCGGCGCACCCGCCGCGATCGACCCCTGACCTTTGCTGCTCTCTTCGACCGCACCGGCGACCTCGATGCGGTAACCGTCGAGCATCTTCGCGCGCACCGGGGCGAACAGCGGATCGAGCTGCGCGGTCACGGTCGCACCTTGCAGCCCGTCCACGATGTCGCCCTGCACGGTCGCCGCATAGTCACGGCCTTCGCGCCACAGCACCCCCGGCTCCCACACGAAGTTCGCCTTCGCGATCTGTCCGAGCGGAATGCTGCGCCCGGCGCTGGTCGGCACATAGGCGTTCGCAAGGTCGGTGATCTGGCTGCGCTCCTCGAGCGGCTGGCGCAGCACGATGTCGACCAGCTTGTCGTCCTCGCGGTACTGGCCGATCGTCGTGCCGGTGTTGATCGCGCGCGCCGCCTGCGCGATCGACTGGCTCGTGACGCCGAGCGCGCGCGCCTTGTCCTGGTCGACGTCCAGGCGCAGCGCCTTGACCGACTCGTTCCAGTTGTCGTTGATGCCGCGCAGGTTCGGGTTGCTGCGCATGATGGCCTTGACCTCGTCGGCGTAGGCGCGCACCTTCGCAGGATCGGGGCCGACGACGCGGAACTGCACCGGGTACGGCACCGGCGGCCCGTTCGGCAGCAGCTTGGCGCGGCCACGCACCTCGGGGAACTCGGTCGCGAGCAGCTCCGGCAGCAGCTTGCGCAAACGTTCGCGCGCCGCCGGCGACTTCGGCATCACGATCATCTGGCTGACGTTGCTCTGCGGAAACACCTGGTCGAGCACCAGCACGAAACGCTCGACACCGCTGCCGACCCAGGTCGTCACGCTGTCGACACCGTCGAGCTTCATCACGCGCGCCTCGACGCGCCGGGTCACCGCCTCGTTCGCCGCGTACGAGGTTCCTTCGGGGTACCACAGGTCGACCAGGATCTCCGGCCGGCTCGAATCGGGGAAGAACTGGTTCTGCACCTGTCCCATGCCGGCGATGCCGAGCACCAGCGTGCCGATGGTGGCGCCGATCGTGATCCAGCGGTGGCGCACGCACCAGTCCACGGTGGCACGAAAGCGCGCGTAGAACGGCGTGTCGAACAGCTCGTGCGGCTGGTCGCCAGCGGCATGCGGCCTGGCCTTCAGCAGCCAGACGCCGAGGTAGGGCACGAAGTACACCGAGACGAACCACGAGATCAGCAGCGCCGCCGCGGTGACGGCGAAGATCGCGAAGGTGTACTCGCCCACCGTCGATTGCGCCAGACCGATCGGCAGGAACCCGACCGCGGTGATCAGCGTGCCGGTCAGCATCGGCATCGCGGTCGCGTCGTAGGCGAAGGTCGCGGCGCGCACCTTGTCGTAGCCCTCCTCGAGCTTGCGCACCATCATCTCGACCGAGATGATCGCGTCGTCGACGAGCAGGCCGAGCGCGATGATCAGCGAGCCCAACGAGATCTTGTGCAGACCCACGCCCCAGTAGTACATCGTCACAAAGGTGATCGCCAGCACCAGCGGGATCGTGATGCCCACGACCAGCCCCGGCCGCCAGTCGAGCGTGAACTTGAAAGAGCGCGGCTTGAAATGCAGCCCGAGACTGACGAAACTGACACCGAGCACGATCACCACCGCCTCGATCAGGGTGCCGACGAACTCGTTGACCGAGCCCGACACCACCTTCGCCTGGTTCTGGAACTGGTGCAGCTCGATCCCGGCAGGCAACTCGGCGCGGACCCGTCCGATCGCGGCGTCCAGTGCCTTGCCCATGCGGATGATGTCGCCGCCCTTGGCCATCGAGATGCCCAGCGCGATGACCTCGTGGCCCTGGTAGCGCACCTTGACCTGCGGCGGGTCGACGTAGCCGCGCCGGATCTCGGCGATGTCGCCGAGCTTGAAGCTCGCGCCGCCGGCGCGGATCGGGAACTGCCGCAATTCGTCGACCGAATTGAACTGCCCGCCGACGCGCACCTGCACGAAGTCGGTCGGCGCGTTGATCATGCCGGCCGACTCGACCGCGTTCTGCTGGCCGATCTGCGCCAGCACCTGGCTGAAATCGAGACCGAGCTGCGCCAGACGCTTCTGCGAGATCTCGACGTAGAGCTTCTCGTCCTGCGCGCCGAAGATCGCGACCTTGTTGACGTCCTGCACCTTCAGCAGCAACTGGCGCACGCGGTCGGCCTGGTCCTTCAGCTCCTGGTAGCTGAAGCCGTCGGCCGACAGCGCGTAGATCGAGCCGTAGACATCGCCGAACTCGTCGTTGAAATAGGGCCCGATCACGCCGCCGGGCAACGTCGCGCGCATGTCGCCGATCTTCTTGCGCACCGTGTACCAGATCTGCTGCATCTCCTTCGGCGGCGACGAGTCGCGCACCTGGAAGATGATCAGCGCCTCGCCGGGCTTCGAGTAGCTGCGGATCTTGTCGGCATACGGCACTTCCTGCAGCGTGCGCTCGAGCTTGTCGGTGACCTGCTCGGCGACCTGCTGGGCGGTGGCACCGGGCCAGAACACGCGCATCGCCATCGCACGGAACGTGAACGGCGGATCCTCGTCCTGGCCGAGCTGGAAGTACGCGGCGGCGCCAAGCGCCAGCAGCACGACCAGCAGGTAGCGCGTCAATGCCGAATGCTCGAGCGCCCATCGCGAGATGTTGAAGCGCGACACGGTGTCGGCCGCGTGCGCTGCCGCCGGCCCGGCAGCGACGGGCGCGCCGGGTGCGTTCACGTCCGGCCCGCTCACTTGACGCCAACCGGCGTAGCAACGGGCGCTGCCGGGTTCGACGCCGGCGCGATGCCCGGGTCGATGTAGAACTTCACTTTCTGCCCGGGGCTGAGCACATGCACGCCGGCCGTCACGACGATCTGCCCGGGGGTGAGGCCGGCGCTGATCACCGCGTCGTTGCCATCTGCGCCGGCGAGCGTCACGTCTTGCGAGCGGACCGTCATGCTGACGCGGTCGACCAGCCAGACCGCGCTGCGCCCGCGCTCCTCGCGCAGCGCCGACAACGGCAACTTGGTCACGCCGACGGTCTGCGGCAACTCCATCACCACCGTCGCGGTCTGGCCCAGCCGCACGCCACTCGCGCCCGCCGGGCCGATGTCGGCCTTGACGAGGAAGGTGCGCGTCGCCGGGTCGGCGGCGGCCGAGATCTCGCGGATCGTCGCCGGCAGCGGCGCCGCGCCGCGGTCCCACAGGCGCACGCTGAAGCGCCCGGGCTGCTCCGCCAGTGCCTTGACGATGGCGACCTTGTCCTCCGGCACCGAGAACACGACGTCGCGCGGGCCGTCGTGCGCCAGGCGCAGCACCGGTGTCCCCGCGGCGGCCACCATGCCAGGCTCCAGGTCGACACTGGTGACCACGCCGGCCGCGTCCGCGAGCAACGAGGCGTAGCCGGTCTGGTTGCCCTGGACGCTGGACTGCGCCCGCGCCTGGTCGAGCTGGGCGCGGGCCGTCTTCATCGCCATCTCCCGGCGGTCCAGTTCGGCCGGGCCGATGAAGCCCTTGTCGGCGAGGTCCTTGTAGCGCCTGAAGTCGGCCGCACTCTGGTCGTGGTTGGCCTGGGCCGCCGCCACGTTCGCGCGCGCCGCGTCCTGGCCGAGCCGAAGATCCTGGGCATCGAGCTGGGCCAGAAGCTGGCCGGCCTTCACGGTATCGCCCAGGTCGACCAGTCGCCTCAGCATCTTGCCGCCGACGCGGAAGCTCAGGCGCGACTCGGTGCGCGCCTTGACCTCGCCGGCGTATTCGTAGGCGCCACCGGCCGCCTGCGGCGCCACGGTCGTCGTGCGCACCGCGCGCACCGGGTCCGGCGCGGGTGCGGTCTTGGAGCAGGCGCCGAGGGCCATGGCGCTGGTCAGGGCAACGAGAAGCGCGTGGCGCATGGGATTCCTTGGCGGTCGTTCAGGCAGCGACCGCAGGGGGCCATTGCCGAGTGGCGGCGAACGATTCGGGCGTCCGCGCAGTACAAATGACTGACTGGTCAGTAATATATTCGCCGTATCACCCGGTGTCAAACGCCCCGGGCTGCGGGCGCCGGGAGTGCCACCCCGAACAACGTGGACAATCGCATCCCGTGAGCGTCGACCACTACGAAAACTTCCCCGTCGCATCGATCCTGTGCCCGCCGGCGCTTCGGCCAGCGGTGGCCGCGATCTACGGCTTCGCGCGCACCGCGGACGACATCGCCGACGAAGGCGAGGCGACGCCCGAGCAACGCCTCGCCGCGCTCGGCGCGTACCGCGCCGAGCTCGATTCCGCCTGCGGCGGCGGTGCCGCGTCAGCGCGCTGGCCGCAGGTGTTCGGGCCGCTGCGCCAGGTCATCGCCCGACACCGACTGCCCACCGACCTGCTGGCGGATCTGCTCGACGCGTTCGAGCAGGACGTGGTCAAGCACCGCTATGCCGACCGCGGCGAGCTCCTCGACTACTGCCGCCGCTCCGCGAACCCGGTCGGTCGGCTGCTGCTGCATCTGTACGGCGTCGGCGATGGGGCGGCGCTGCGCGAATCGGATGCGATCTGCACCGCGCTTCAGCTCGCGAACTTCTGGCAGGACCTGGGCATCGACATCGGGCGCGGCCGGCTTTACGTGCCGGCCGCCGATTGCGAGCGCCGCGGCATCGATCCGCAGGCCCTGCTCGGGCGACAGGACACGCGGGCGGCGCGCGCGCTCGTCGCCGACCTGGTCGACTGGACGCGGGAGCTGATGCTCGCCGGCGCGCCACTGGTGCACCGCGTTCCCGGCCGTGCCGGCTGGGAACTGCGGCTGGTCGTGCAAGGCGGGCTGCGCATCCTCGAGAAGATCACGGCGATGGGGTGCGCGACCCTGCAGCGGCGCCCTCGGCTGCGCTGGCACGACGCGCCGCTGTTGCTGTGGCGCGCGCTGTGGATGCGCCCGGCGCGTGCGACCGTCGCGAGCGAATCCGCATGACACCCGAGCAATACGTGCAAGACAAGGCCGCCAAGAGCGGCTCGAGCGTCTACTACGCCTTCCTGTTCCTGCCGGCGCCGCGGCGCGCCGCGATCACCGCGTTCTATGCGTTCTGCCGCGAGGTCGACGACGTCGTCGACGAGGTCAGCGATCCGGGTGTCGCCGCGACCAAGCTGGCCTGGTGGCGCGCCGAGGTCGCCTCGGCATTCGCCGGCCGGCCCAGCCACCCGGTCACGAAGGCGCTGATGCCGCACACCGACACGTTCGACATCCGTGCCGACCACCTGCTGGCGGTCATCGACGGCTGCCAGATGGACCTGGAGCAGTCGCGCTACCTCGATTTCGCGGGCCTGGCGCGCTACTGCCATCTGGTGGCCGGCATCGTCGGCGAAGTGGCAGCCGCAATCTTCGGGCAGACGCAGCCGGCGACCACGGCCTACGCACACCGGCTCGGCCTGGCGATGCAGCTCACCAACATCATCCGCGACGTCGGCGACGACGCGCGCCGCGGCCGCATCTACCTCCCGGTGTCGGAGCTGAAGCAGTTCGACGTGAAGGCGCAGGAGATCCTGACCCGCGGCTACAGCGAGCGCTTCACGGCGCTGATGAAGTTCCAGGCCGAACGCGCACACCGCTGCTACGACGAGGCCTTCGCGCTGCTGCCCGAGGCCGACGCCCGCGCCCAGAAGCCGGGCGTGATGATGGCCAACATCTACCGCACGCTGCTGCGCGAGATCGAGGCCGACGAGTTCCAGGTGCTGCACCAGCGCACCTCGCTGACGCCGCTGCGCAAGCTGTGGATCGCGATGCGCACGAACTGGCGCGGGCGCTAGCGGTGGCGCGCGGCACGCTGGCCGTCATCGGCGGCGGCTGGGCCGGCCTGGCCGCGGCGGTCGAGGGCGTGCGCCAGGGCCACGCGGTCACGCTGTTCGAGATGGCACCTCGACTCGGCGGGCGCGCGCGCGGCGTCGAGGCCGGCGAGCTGACGCTCGACAACGGCCAGCACATCCTGATCGGCGCCTACGTCGAGACGCTCGCCTTGCTGCGGACGCTGGGCGTGGCGGCAGGCGACGCGTTCGTGCGCACGCCGCTGCGCATCGGCTACCCGGACGGCAGCGGGCTGCACTTGCGGGCCGGGTCGCCGGCACTCGCCTTCGGCGCCGCGGTGCTGCGCCGGCAGGGCTGGAGTGTCGGCGAGCGCGTCGCTCTGCTGGCCGCAGCGCTCGGCTGGGCGGCGTGCAGCTTTCGCTGCGGGCCGGCGCTGACGGTGGCGGCGCTGACGCGCGGCCTGCCGGCGCCGGTGCGCAACGAACTGATCGACCCGCTGTGCGTCGCGGCGTTGAACACGCCCGCCGCCGAGGCCAGCGCCAGCGTGTTCCTGCGCGTGCTGAAGGATGCCCTGTTCTCCGGCCCCGGCTCGGCCGACCTGCTGCTGCCGCGTGTCGGCCTGAGCGAGCTGCTGCCCGCGCCGGCGCAGCGCTGGCTGGTCGAGGCGGGCGCCGAGTTGCGCCTGCGGCATCGCGTCGACACGCTGGTGCAGCGGGGAGATGCCTGGCTGCTGAACGACGAGCCCTTCGACCACGTGGTGCTCGCCACCCCGCCGGCCGAGGCCGCGCGCCTGACGCTCGCGATCGCGCCGGACTGGTCGCGCGCGGCGGCGGCACTGCACTACGAGCCGATCGTCACCGTCTACCTGCACGGCGAAGGCGTGCGCCTGACCGAACCGATGCTGGCGCTGCGCTCGGACGCGCGCGCGCCGGCGCAGTTCGTGTTCGACCGCGGCCAGCTCGGCGGCCCGAGCGGCCTGCTCGCGTTCGTCATCAGCGGCGCGCAGCCCTGGGTCGATCGCGGCGCGCAAGCCAGTACCGACGCGACGCTGGCGCAGGCCCGCGCCGTGCTCGGCGCGCACCGGCACGCGCCGCTCGTGCCGGTGCGCACACTGACCGAGAAGCGCGCGACGTTCCGCTGCACGCCGGGCCTGCTGCGGCCGGCGATGTCGATTGCACCGCAGCTGCATGCCGCGGGCGACCATGTCGCGGGCCCGTACCCTGCCACGCTGGAAGGCGCGGTGCGCAGCGGCGTGCAGGCCGTCCGGCAGCTGCCGTGACGAGCCGCCTCAGCGCCGCGCGAATGGCGCCGCCAGCGGCTCGCCGATGAACACGCCCTGCTGCGGCCAGGCCACGCTGCGCCAGTACGCCTCGATCGCGGTGGCGCCCTGCAGGTAGTTCAGCAGCAGGACCTGCGGGTGCGGGAACTTCTGCGGATGCGCGCAGGGTTCCGACACCGTGCCGTAGCTGGCGGTGGCGCCCGAGGTGATCCAGTCCAGGATCGACATCTGCCCGGCCCCGCTGTCGAGCACCCCGCCGAACGAGGTCAGGTGATCGGCGAGCGCGCCGGGCACCCACGCCAGCGTGTCCAGGCCGGGCACGTGGGCCAGCCCGGTCTGGTAGATCAGCACGCGCCGGGCGTTGTCGATCGCCTGCGTCGTCTCGACGTGCACCTCCACGCCCTGGCGGCGCAACAGGCCGGGCGGCGGGAACAGCCTGGAGCGCGCACTGCGCGCGCGGTCGCTGGTCGTCACGAAGTACGCCTCGACAGGCGGCGCACCGCGCAGACCGAGGCTGGCGTCGGCGGCCACGCCACGCCGGATCATCGCCTGCGCCGTGGCCACGTCGCGGGCGGCGAGCAGCATCGACGGGCGCATCTTCAGTTCCGAGTACGGGCGCGTCGACGGGTTGTCGAAGTACGGCGAGCGCATTGACGGCGCGCAGCTGTGCTCGCACAGCGCGGCATCGAAGCCGAGCGCGAGCGCCCCGGTGATCGAGTTGCAGGCAACCGCATAGGGCTGGCTCCAGGCCAGCGCCAGTGCCTGCACCGGAACGTCGAAGAACGCGTCGACCGCCGCGGCGAAGGCCTTGAACTCCTCCGGCGTCAGCACCCCGCGCACCGGCAACTGCAGGCGCAGCACCTGCGCGCGCGTCAGGCCGCGCGCCTTGATGTAGAACTCGCCGACCGCCACCGAGTACGGGTCGGCGGTGTTGATGACCAGGCCGATCTGCCGGCTGGTCAGGCGGCCCTTGACGGGTGGGATGCGGATCCATTGCGGCGCGCCCGGGGCCCTCGCGGGCGGCGCCGCGCTGAAGTTGTAGTGCCGCCGCAGGTAGTCGCCCGCGCTGTTCTGGGCCTGCGCCGACGCCACCGCTGCCAGCAGCGACGCCGCCAGCGCGAACGCCCGGGCGACGGCACGCAGCCTGCTTCGACCTCCCGGATCGCAACCCGCCGTTTCGCCATACAAAAACTTCATGACTTGAGCGAGAATGACATTCATGGCGAAAGGCGACATCAAGACTCCGACGATACAGGTGCTCGAACGCGCTTTTGGGTTGCTGGACGTGCTGGCGAGCCACCCCGACCCGGTCTCGCTGAAACAGATCAGCGAGCGGACCGGCCTGCACCCCTCGACCGCGCACCGCATCCTGAACGACCTGACGATCGGCCGTTATGTCGACCGGCCCGAGGCCGGCAGCTACCGGCTCGGCATGCGCCTGCTGGAACTGGGCAACCTGGTGAAGGCACGCCTGGACGTGCGCGACGCCGCACTCGGCCCGATGCGCGAGCTGCACAGGCTGACGCACCAGCCCGTCAACCTCTCGATGCGCCAGGGCGACGAGATCGTCTACATCGAGCGCACCTACAGCGAGCGCTCCGGCATGCAGGTGGTGCGGGCGATCGGAGGCCGTGCGCCGCTGCACCTGACGTCGGTGGGCAAACTGTTCCTCGCCCATGATGACCCGCCGCGCGTGCGTGCCTACGCGGCGCGCACCGGCCTGGCCGGCCACACGCGCAACAGCATCACCGAACTCGCGCAGCTCGAGCGCGAGCTGGCGCGCGTGAACCAGTACGGCACGGCGCGCGATGACGAGGAACTGGAGCTCGGCGTGCGCTGCATGGCCGCCAGCATCCTCGACGACCAGGGCAAACTGGTCGCGGGCCTGTCGATCTCCGCGCCCGCGGACCGGCTCGAGGAAAGCTGGCTGGAACGCCTGAAGGAAACCGCCGCGCAGATCTCAGCGGCGCTCGGCCACAGGCGCTGAGCCCGCGCTCAGGACTGGGGCTTCGGCAGTTCCGCCACCGCCGCCGGCACGGCCGGCATCACCGGTGTTCGGGCCGGCAGCGCGGCAACCCAGCGGCGCACCCGTTCGGCATCGCCGATGTGCGAATGCGCGCCGGCCGAATCCAGGAACACCATGATCAGTTTGCGTCCGGCCATGCGGGCCTGCATCACGAGGCAGCGCCCCGCCTCGGTGATGTAGCCGGTCTTCTGCAGCAGGATGTCCCACGACGGACTGCGCACCAGCGCGTCGGTCGTCCGGAATTGTGTCGCGCGCTTGCCGACTTCGACTTCGTACTCGGGCGAGGTCGAGAACTCGCGGATCAGCGGGTATTCCTGCGCCGCCTTCACCAGCGTCGCCAGGTCGCTGGCGCTCGACTGGTTGCGACTGGACAGGCCGGTCGGCTCGACGTAGTGCGTGTTGTTCATGCCGAGCACGCGCGCCTTGGCGTTCATGGCTGCGACGAAGGCCTCGAGCCCGCCCGGGTAGGCGCGGCCGAGCGCGTGCGCCGCACGGTTCTCGGACGACATCAGCGCCAGGTGAAGCATCTCTTCGCGGCTCAGCGTGGTGCCCACCCGCAGCCGCGAACGGCTGTTCTTCTCGGTGTCGACATCGTCGTCGGTGATCGTCAGCGGCTCGCTCAGCGGCAGCTTCGCATCGGTCACGACGACCGCCGTCATCAGCTTGGTCAGCGACGCGATCGGCAAGACCGCCCCGGGGTTCTTGCTGAACAGGATCTCGTTCGTATCGGAATCCATCACCAGCGCGACGCTGGACTTGAGATCGAGCGCATCGGCCGTGTTGTGCAGCCCGTACAGCTGGCCGAACGACGGGTGGGCGGGCTCGACCCGCATCACCGACGAGACACGCTTCAGGCTGCCGGCGCGGCCGCCGTTGCGCAGCACCGCAACCGGCCGCGTGGTCTTGCCGGCGCGCACGGCCTTGGTCTTCACCGGGGCGACAGCGTGGGTCTTCTTCTTGGCGACGCGGCCTTCCGCGGCGCTTGCGTGGGCCGTCAGAGTCAGCGACAAGGCCGCCGCGCAGGCCAGCACACCCGTTGTCACAAACTTCTTGATCGAGGCCACAGCAGTCCCTTTACGCCAGTGCGGCGAGTCTATGTGAAAGAAAAAAAACGCGCAAGATCAAAAACTTACGCGTTCTTCCTCAAGTCAGTACTTGGGACTGGTCGGCCCGTGATCAAAGTCTCACCCCTGCGCCGCCACGCGTTCGATCTTGCTGTGCAGTTTGTTCAACGCCGAGAGATAGGCCTTGGCCGACGCCACGACGATGTCCGGGTCTGCACCCACGCCGTTGACGACCCGGCCACCGTGCTGCAACCGCACCGTCACCTCGCCCTGGGATTCTGTGCTGCCCGAGGTGATCGCATTGACCGAGTAGAGCAGCATTTCGGCGCCAGATTGCAGCTTCGATTCGATCGCCTTGAGGCTCGCGTCGACCGGACCGTTGCCGTCGCTCTCGGCGTGGTGCTCGAGTTCGCCGGCCGCGAACGCGACGCTTGCGTGCGGCCGTTCGCCCATTTCGGAGCGCTGCGAGAGCGCCAGCAGCCGGTAGTGCTCGTGCTCGGCCGTGACCGACTCGTCCATCACCAGCGCGATGATGTCCTCGTCGAAGATGTCGCTCTTGCGATCGGCGAGTTCCTTGAAGCGCACGAAGCCGGCGTTGATCTCGGCCTCCGACTCCATCTCGATGCCGAGTTCCTTGAGCCGCTGCTTGAACGCGTTGCGGCCCGACAGCTTGCCCAGCACGATCTTGTTGGCGGCCCAGCCCACGTCTTCGGCACGCATGATCTCGTAGGTGTCGCGCGCCTTGAGCACGCCGTCCTGGTGGATGCCCGAGGCATGTGCGAACGCGTTCGCGCCGACCACCGCCTTGTTGGGCTGCACGACGAAGCCGGTGGTCTGCGCGACCAGCCGCGAGGCCGGCACGATCTGCGTCGTGTCGATGCCTACGTCGAGCTTGAAGTAGTCGCGCCGCGTCTTCACCGCCATCACGACCTCTTCGAGCGAGCAGTTGCCGGCGCGCTCGCCCAGGCCGTTGATCGTGCACTCGACCTGGCGCGCGCCACCGATCATCACGCCCGCGAGCGAGTTCGCCACCGCCATGCCGAGGTCGTTGTGGCAATGCACCGACCAGACCGCCTTGTCGGAGTTCGGGATGCGTTCGCGCAGATCGCGCAGGAAGCTGCCGTAGAGCTCGGGAATCGCGTAGCCGACGGTGTCGGGCACGTTGATCGTGGTGGCGCCTTCCTTGATCACGGCCTCGAGCACGCGACACAGGAAGTCGGGGTCGGAGCGGTAGCCATCCTCCGGCGAGAACTCGACGTCGCCCGACAGGTTGCGCGCAAAGCGCGTCGACAGCTTCGCTTGCTCGAACACCTGGTCCGGTGTCATGCGCAGCTTCTTCTCCATGTGCAGCGCGCTGGTCGCGAGGAACAGGTGGATGCGCGTCGAGCCGCCACCCGCGAGCGCCTCGGCCGCACGCGCAATGTCGCGGTCGTTGGCGCGCGCCAGCGAACACACGGTGCTGTCCTTGATCGCATGCGCGATCGCCTTCACGCACTCGAAGTCGCCGTTCGACGACGCGGCGAACCCGGCCTCGATCACGTCGACCTTCAGGCGCTCGAGCTGGCGCGCGATGCGCAGCTTCTCGTCCTTGGTCATCGAGGCGCCGGGCGACTGCTCGCCGTCGCGCAAGGTGGTGTCGAAAATGATCAGCTTGTCGGCCATGTGCATGCTCCTGGGATGGTGCGGATCTTAGGCGAGCGTGGACTGCCTGTCGGCTGCGAACACGCTGCCCCGCGCGCGGCTGAGCCCCGAGACGATCGCCTTCAGCGATGCCGAGACGATGTTGGTATCGATGCCGACGCCGAACAGCGTCTGCCCCTCCCCGCCGGCCTCGCCGATGCGCAGTTCGAGGTAGGCGACCGCACGTGCGTCGGCGCCGCTGCCGATCGAGTGCTCGTGGTAGTCCAGCACGCGCACCGGCGCGTTGATGTGGGCGCGCAGGCCGTCGACGAAGGCATCGATCGGCCCGGTACCGGCGCCCTCGACGCGAAGGGCCCGGCGCGCGATCGTCACGTCCGCCGCGAGCTCGACGCCACCATCGCTGCGGTCGACCAGCGCCGGGTGCGAGACGTGCACGCGGCTCGCGTCGCCGACCGCGTACTCGCGCTCGAAGATGCGCCAGATGTCGGCGGCCGAGAGCTCCTTGCCCTCGCCGTCCATGACCGCCTGCACGACCTGGCTGAACTCGATCTGCAGCCGGCGCGGCAGCTCAAGACCGTATTCACTCTCGAGCAGGTAGGTGATGCCGCCCTTGCCCGACTGGCTGTTGACGCGGATCACCGCGTCGTAGCTGCGGCCCAGGTCCTTCGGGTCGATCGGCAGGTAGGGCATGTCCCAGATCTGGCCGTCACGGCGCGCCGCGAACGCCTTCCTGATCGCGTCCTGGTGCGAACCCGAGAACGAGGTGTAGACGAGGTCGCCGACGTAGGGGTGGCGCGGGTGCATCGGCAACTGGTTGCAGTGCTCGACGCAGCGGCGCACCTCGTCGATGTCGGAGAAGTCCAGGCCGGGCGCGACCCCTTGCGTGTACAGGTTCAGCGCGATGTTGACGAGGTCGACGTTGCCGGTGCGCTCGCCGTTGCCGAACAGGCAGCCCTCGATGCGGTCGGCGCCCGCCATCAACGCGAACTCGCCAGCCGCCGTGCCGGTGCCGCGGTCGTTGTGCGGGTGCACCGACAGCACGATGCTCTCGCGCCGCGCGAGGTGGCGATGCATCCATTCGATCATGTCGGCGAAGATGTTCGGCGTCGAATGCTCCACCGTCGATGGCAGGTTGACGATGCACGGGCGATCCGGCGTCGGCTGCCACGCCTCGGTGACCGCATCGACGACGCGCTTGCTGAACGCGAGCTCGGTGCCCGAGAACATCTCCGGCGAGTACTCGAAGCGCCAGTCGATACCGGGCTGGCACGCGGCGCAGTCGCGGATCATCCGCGCATGCGTCGTCGCCAGTTCGACGATGCCGTCTTCGTCCATCCCCAGCACGACGCGGCGCATCACCGGCGCGACCGCGTTGTACAGGTGCACGATCGCGCGCTTCGCCCCGACCAGCGACTCGAAGGTTCGCTCGATGAGTTGCGGCCGGGCTTGCGTCAGCACCTGGATCGTCACGTCGTCCGGGATGCGGTTCTCGTCGATCAGCAGGCGCAGGAAGTCGAACTCGGTCTGCGACGCCGACGGGAACCCGACCTCGATCTCCTTGAAGCCGATGCGCACCAGCATCTCGAACATCCGCAGCTTGCGTTGCGGGTCCATCGGCTCGATCAGTGCCTGGTTGCCGTCGCGCAGGTCGGTGCTGAGCCAGATCGGCGCATGCGTCAGCACGGCCTCGGGCCAGGTGCGGTCGGGCAAGCTGATCGGCGCGAAGGCGCGGTACTTGTGCTGCGGTTGCTTCAACATGGTGTGCTTCCAGTGAGTTCACGACCTGCAGCACGAAAATGAGAAACGGCCCGCTGCAGGTTGCATACGGGCCGTTGAATCAGGACGTGCGGACGTGCGTGACTAGCGAACCCGTGGTTCCCCTAGGA
>JAYSLR010000381.1:0-3092 GCA_043725365.1 Rhizobacter sp.
GTCGCGTTCTCGGTCGGTGAAGAAGAGCTGCGCGGCGTCGACACCAAGCCGCTGGTCGGCAACCTGGCGGCATGGAACTACTTCATGTCGATCAAGAACCCGACCAACACCGCCTTCATCAAGGAGTGGACCGACTACGCCAAGGCCAAGAGCATCCCCGGCCACAAGGACAAGCCGCTCACCAACGATCCGATGGAAGCCACCTACATCGGCATCCACATGTGGAAGCAGGCGGTCGAGAAGGCGAAGTCGACCGACACCGACAAGGTGATCGCGGCGATGGCCGGCCAGACCTTCAAGGCACCGGGCGGCTTCATGTCGACCATGGACCCGAAGAACCACCACCTGCACAAGCCGGTCTTCATCGGCGAAGTCAAGGCTGACGGCCAGTTCAACGTAGTGTGGAAAACGTCCGGACCGATCAAGGCGGAACCCTGGAGCCCGTTCATTCCCGAGAACAAGGGCAAGAAGGACGAGCCCGAGAAGAAGTGACATTCGAGGGGCGCGGCGCGCCCCTCTGAATGTCATCCTGAGCGAAGCGAAGGATCTCTCCGCGTCCGCCAAATGGGATCCTTCGCTTCGCTCAGGATGACAGCTCGTCCGCTCCTCGTTTCCCTGATCTTCCTGTTGCTGCCCGCAGCGTCTTTCGCACTCACGCCGCAACAGACGCTGTCGATCGCCGCCGGCGACAACGACGCCCGGATCGCCGCGTTGAACGCCGCGGCGACGGCCGGCGACGCCCAGCTCGCCGCCTTCGTCACGGCTTTGCTCGACGACGAGGTCAAGGTCGCCGGCGACAAGGTCTTCATCGTTCACGACGGCAAGACGACGCTTGCCGCGACCGGCCAGGAAGCACCGCTGCCGGACACCGCCGAAGAGGTCAGCAACAACAACCGGATGCGCGGCGCACTCGATGCGGTGTTGTCGACGCTGCGCCTGTTCTCGCCCGAGCTCTCGGTGCGGCGCGCCGCGATCGTCGATCTCGGCAAGGCGACGCTCGACGAAGGTCAGCTTCCTTTGGTCGAGAAGGCGCTGGCGGCCGAATCCGACGCGCAACTCAAGGACAAGCTGCTGCGCATGCGCGCCGCGATCCTGATTTCATCGACCGATCACTGAAATACGCAGCGACAAGCGCTTCGCCGCCGCCAAGGAGCTGGCGACGAGCAGCCAGAGCACGGTCGCCAGCCTGATCCAGGAGCGTCTTGCGGCCGGCGGTGAAGCCGACCCCGACGTGCGCGTCGCCCTTCAGCAGACACTCGCCGCGGTGCGGGGCCGCTTGGCTTGGGGCGAACGCCTCAGCGTGATCTTCACCGGAATCTCGCTCGGCTCGGTGCTGCTGCTGGTCGCGCTCGGGCTGGCGATCACGTATGGCCTGATGGGCGTCATCAACATGGCTCACGGCGAGCTGATGATGATCGGTGCTTACACGACCTATGTCGTGCAGAACCTGTTCCGCGCCTATCTGCCAGGCGTGTTCGACGCTTACGTGCTGGCCGCGATCCCGGCCTCGTTTCTGGTCGCCGCCCTGGTCGGCGCGGTGCTCGAGCGTGGCGTGATCCGCTTCCTCTACGGCCGGCCGCTCGAAACGCTGCTGGCCACCTGGGGCATCAGTCTGGTCCTGCAGCAGGCGGTGCGCTCGATCTTCGGCGCCCAGAACGTGCCGGTCGAGAACCCGTCGTGGCTCTCGGGCGGCGTGCAGGCGATGAGCAACCTGGTGCTGCCCTACAACCGGATCGCGATCATCGTCTTCGCGTTCCTGGTGCTCGGCGGCGTCGGCCTCCTGATCGCCAGGACGCGGCTCGGCCTGTTCGTGCGCGGCGTGACGCAGAACCGGCGCATGGCCGCCTGCGTCGGCGTCGACACGGCGCGGGTCGACATGCTCGCGTTCTCGTTCGGCGCCGGCATCGCCGGTCTGGCCGGCTGCGCGCTCTCGCAGATCGGCAACGTCGGCCCCGACCTCGGCCAGAGCTACATCGTCGACTCGTTCCTGGTCGTCGTGGTGGGCGGGGTCGGGCAGCTTGCCGGCACCGTGGTCGCGGCGCTCGGCCTCGGCGTGCTCAACAAGTTTCTCGAAGGCATGGCCGGCGCGGTGCTCGCGAAGATCATGGTGTTGGTGTTCATCGTCGTCTTCATCCAAAGAAAGCCATCCGGCCTGTTCGCGATGAAGGGGCGGAGCGCGGAAGCATGAGCGCGATCGCGGCGGACCCCCTCTCCCCGGCCCTCTCCCTCGGGCCCGGGGGAGAGGAAGCAAGACCCTCCGCATCCGGCGGTGGATCGGCACTCCCTCTCCCGCGAGCGCTAGAGGGCCGGGGTGAGGGCATGCGCGCTAGCTCGGGCTTCCTGCGCCGCTGGACCGGCGTCGTCATCGCCCTCGCAGTCGTCGCCGTCCTCGTCCCCATCTCGAACCTGCTCGTCCCCGCCGACAGCGTCTTCCATCTGAGCGACTACGCGGTGCAGCTGATCGCCAAGATCATGTGCTACGCGATCGCCGCGCTGGCGATGGACCTGATCTGGGGTTACACCGGCATCCTCTCGCTCGGACACGGCGTCTTCTTCGCGCTCGGCGGCTACGCGATGGGCATGTACCTGATGCGCCAGATCGGCAGCGATGGTCAGTACCGCCTGCCCATGCCCGACTTCATGGTGTTCCTGAACTGGAAAGAATTTCCCTGGCACTGGGCGCTCTCGGACTCTTTCATCGGGCAGATGGTGCTGGTCGTGCTGGCACCGGGTGTGCTGGCCTTCGTGTTCGGCTTCTTCGCCTTCCGGTCTCGCATCAAGGGTGTGTACTTCTCGATCATCACGCAGGCGATGACCTTCGCCGCGATGCTGCTCTTCTTCCGCAACGAGACTGGCTTCGGCGGCAACAACGGCTTCACCGACTTCAAGCGCATCCTCGGCATTCCGATCGCCACGCCGTCGATGCGGATGACGCTCTTCGTCATCACCGGCTGCACCCTGATCGCCTTCTTTCTGATGGCGCGCGCCATCGTCGGCAGCAAGTTCGGGCGGGTCCTGCAAGCGATCCGCGACGCCGAGAGCCGGGTCATGTTCACCGGCTACGACCCGCTGCGCTACAAGCTCGCGATCTG
>JAYSLR010000382.1:0-2188 GCA_043725365.1 Rhizobacter sp.
GCTTCACCACGCTGGTGAAGGAAATGATCGAGGCCGATCGCGAACACGCGCGCCGCGATGCGCTGGTGGCGCGCGAGGGCTTCAAGACCTACACGCGACATGAATAGCGCACCTGGTGCGCTGACGCCGCAATCGCGCATCTTCGTAGCCGGCCACCGCGGCCTCGTGGGCAGCGCGATCGTGCGACGCTTGCAGGCGCAAGGCTGCACGCAGCTGCTGCTGGCCGATCGCGCGCAACTCGACCTGCGCCAACAAGGCGCAGTGAATGAGTGGTTCGCCGCGCAGCGCCCGGAGGTGGTGATCCTGGCGGCTGCGCATGTCGGCGGTATCCTTGCCAACGACAGCTATGCGGCCGAGTTCCTGCACGACAATCTGGCGATCCAGACCCATGTGATCGACGCAGCCTGGCGCAACGGCGCGCGCAAGCTCACCTTCCTGGGTTCGAGCTGCATCTATCCGAAGCTCGCGCCGCAGCCGATGAACGAGGACTGCCTGCTCACCGGCCCGCTCGAGCCCACCAACGAGTGGTATGCGATCGCCAAGATCGCCGGCATCAAGATGTGCCAGGCCTACCGCCGCCAGCACGGACTGAATGCGATCGCTCTGATGCCGACCAACCTCTACGGGCCCGGCGACAACTTCAGCCGCGAGGACTCGCACGTGCTGCCGGCGCTGCTCAGGCGCTTCCACGAGGCAAAGGCGGCGGGCGCCGCCGAGGTGGTCGTGTGGGGCAGCGGCACGCCACGGCGCGAGTTCCTGCACGTCGACGATCTGGCGGCCGCGGCGCTCTACCTGATGGAGCACTACGACGCGGAGGAACTCGTCAACGTCGGCACCGGCGAGGACCTGGCGATCGCCGAGCTCGCGGCGCTGATCCAGCGAGTGGTCGGCTACCCGGGTACGCTGCGCTTCGATGCCAGCAAGCCGGACGGCACGCCGCGCAAGCTCCTCGACGTCTCCCGGCTGCACGCGCTCGGCTGGCGCCACCGGATCGGCCTCGAGGCCGGCATCACCGCGACCTACCGCTGGTTCGCCGCGCACGCGGGCGAGGCACGGCTGTGAGCGCTCAGACCCCGTAGTACTCGCGGTACCAGCGCACGAAGCGCTCGACGCCGACCTCGACCGGGGTCGCCGGCTGGTAGCCGGTGTCGCGCGAGAGGTCCTCGATGTCGGCCCAGGTCGCCGGCACGTCCCCGGTCTGCAGCGGCAGCATGCGCTTCTCGGCGGTGCGCCCCAGGCACTGCTCCAGGAGCTCGATGTAGCGCATCAGCTCGACCGGCCGGTTGCTGCCCAGGTTGTAGAGCCGGTAGGGCGCGCGGCTCGTCGCCGGGTCCGGGTGTCCGGCGTCCCAGCCCGGATCGGGAGCGGGCGGGCGCGCCAGCGCGCCGACGAGCCCGCTGACGATGTCGTCGACGTAGGTGAAGTCGCGGCGGTGGTCGCCGTGGTTGAACACCTCGATCGGCTCGCCGGCGAGGATGTTCCTGGCGAACAGGAACAACGCCATGTCGGGGCGGCCCCAGGGCCCGTAGACGGTGAAGAACCGCAGCCCGGTCGTCGGCAGTCCGTAGAGGCTCGAGTAGGTGTGTGCCATCAGCTCGGTGGCCTTCTTGGTCGCGGCGTAGAACGACAGCGGGTGGTCGACGTTCTGGTGCACCGAGAACGGCAGCCGGGTGTTGGCGCCGTACACCGAGCTGGTCGAGGCGTACACCAGGTGCCCGACGCCGTGGTGCCGGCAGCCCTCGAGCACGTTGGCGGTACCGACCACGTTGGCGTCGACGTAGGCGAGCGGGTTCACCAGCGAGTAGCGCACCCCCGCCTGCGCCGCGAGGTGCACGACCTGCTGGAAGCCGCCGCGGGCGAACAGCGCCGGCAGCGCCTCGCGGTCGGCGACGTCGAGCTCGGCGAAGCTGAAGCGCGCGTGCCGCTCGAGGCGCGCGAGCCGCGCGCGCTTCAGGCCCACGTCGTAGTAGGCGTTGAGGTTGTCGAGGCCGACGACCTCGTCGCCCCGCGCCAGCAGCCGCTCGGCGACGTGCATGCCGATGAACCCGGCGGCGCCGGTGACCAGGATCCGCAGCGGCACTACAGCCGGCCGTCCACGTCGGCGCGCCGGTACAGGTGCTTGACGTCGTAGATCACGTGGCTGCGCTTGGCGAGGCGCTTCACCGCCGTGATCCCGAGCTGCCTGAAC
>JAYSLR010000383.1:0-9507 GCA_043725365.1 Rhizobacter sp.
CAACATCGTTCACCTGGTGTTGGCCCGCCTGCCGGATGCACCTCCCGGCATCAAGGGCGTGAGCCTGTTCATCGTGCCCAAGTTCCACGTCAAGGCCGACGGTTCGCTGGGCGATCGCAACCCGATCTTCTGTGCCGGCCTCGAGCACAAGATGGGCATTCACGGCAACGCGACGGCGCAGCTCGTTCTCGAAGACGCCGAGGGCAGCCTGGTGGGCCAGCCGAACAAGGGCCTCGCGGCGATGTTCGTGATGATGAACGCCGCGCGCCTGGGCGTCGGCATGCAGGGCCTGGGGCTGACCGAGGTCGCCTACCAGAACGCGGTGGCGTACGCGAAGGACCGGATCCAGATGCGCTCGCTGTCGGGCGTGAAGAACCCCGACAAACCGGCCGACACCATCATCCACCACCCCGACGTGCGCAAGATGCTGCTGACCGCGCGCGCCTACGCCGAAGGCGGCCGTGCGCTGGCGATGTGGACCACGCTGCAGCTCGACAAGGAACTCGCCAGCGACGACGAGGCGGTGAGGGCCGAGTGCGCCGACCTGGTCGCACTGGTCACGCCCATCGTCAAGGCCTTCCTGACCGACAACGCGTGGATATCGACCTCGCACTGCATGCAGGTGTTCGGCGGCCACGGCTACATCGCCGAGTCGGGCATGGAGCAGTTCGTGCGCGACTCGCGCATCAACATGATCTACGAGGGCACCAACACGATCCAGTCGCTCGACCTGCTGGGCCGCAAGGTGCTCGGCGACAACGGCGCGAAGCTGAAGAAATTCGGCAAGCTGATCGCGCAGTTCGTCGAGGACGAAGGCGTGAACGAAGACATGCAGGAGTTCGTCAACCCCCTTGCCGACCTGGGCGACAAGGTCACCAAGCTGACCACCGAGATCGGCATGAAGGCGATGAAGAACCCCGACGAGGTCGGCGCCGCGGCGGTCGACTACCTGCGCGTCTGCGGCCACCTGGTGTTCGCGTACTTCTGGGCCCGCATGGCCAAGGTCGCGCTCGCCAAGGTCGACGGCGGCGACCCGTTCTACCAGGCCAAGCTGACGACCGCGCGTTTCTACTTCGCCAAGCTGCTGCCCGAGACCGCCGCGCTGATCCGCACCGCGCGCGCCGGTTCCGCGCCGCTGATGGCGATGGACGAGGCGCTGTTCTGAACGCCCGCGCCCACCGAACCAGGAGACACCCCATGACCGCCCACCGCACCGCCCGCTTCGCCGCCGCGCTCGGCCTCGGCCTGTTCGCGTCCATCGCCCACGCGCAAGCGACGCCGGTCGGCCTGTGGAAGACCATCGACGACGAGACCAAGCAGGAGAAGTCCTTCGTCCGGATCAGCGAGTCGGGCGGCGTCTACACCGGCACGATCGAGAAGCTGCTCGACCCGGCCAAGCAGCACTCGGTCTGCGACAAGTGCAGCGACGAGCGCAAGGACAAGCCGGTGCTGGGCATGGTCATCATCAAGGGCGTGAAGCAGCACGGCGACGACCCGGCGAAGTGGGATGGCGGCGAGATTCTCGACCCGAACAACGGCAAGACCTACAAGGTGCGCATGACTCCCGCCGACGGCGGCAAGCGCCTCGAGGTGCGCGGCTACATCGGGATGCCGATGCTCGGCCGCACGCAGACCTGGATTCGCGTCGAGTGAATGCGGCCCGGCGCTGGACCGAGATTGTTTTGACTTGAAGGAGTGAAGATGAACCGATTCCCCGTGCGCAAGGTCGCCGTGCTCGGCGCCGGCGTGATGGGCGCGCAGATTGCCGCCCACCTCGTCAACTGCAAGGTGCCCGTGATCCTGTTCGACCTGCCGGCCAAGGAAGGCCCGAAGAACGGCATCGTCACGAAGGCGATCGACGGGCTGAAGAAGCTCAAGCCCGCGCCGCTCGGCATCCCCGAAGACGCCGCACTGATCGAGCCGGCGAACTACGAGGAGCACCTCGACAAGCTCAGGGACTGCGACCTGATCATCGAGGCCATCGCCGAGCGCATGGACTGGAAGCTGGCGCTCTATCAGAAGATTGCGCCGGCCGTGGCAGCGCACGCGATCGTCGCGAGCAACACCTCGGGGCTGTCGATCACGAAGCTGTCGGAGGTGCTGCCCGAGGAGATCAGGCCGCGCTTCTGCGGCATCCACTTCTTCAACCCGCCGCGCTACATGGCGCTGGTCGAGCTGATCCCCACCCGGACGACGAACCCCGAGGTCGTCGACCAGCTCGAGGCCTTCGTGACGAGCGCGCTCGGCAAGAGCGTCGTGCGCGCGATGGACACGCCGAACTTCGTCGCGAACCGCGTCGGCATTGCCGGCATGCTGGCGACGATGAAGGAGGCCGAGACCTTCGGCCTCAGCTACGACGTCGTCGACGACCTGACCGGCAAGAAGCTCGGCCGCGCCAGCAGCGGCACCTTCCGCACCGCCGACGTGGTCGGGCTGGACACGATGTCGCACGTCATCAAGACGCTGCAGGACAACCTTGCCGACGATCCGTTCTTCGCCAGCTATGCGACGCCCAAGGTGCTGGCGATGCTGATCGAGCGCGGCGCGCTCGGCCAGAAGACCGGCGCGGGCTTCTACAAGAAGGTCGGCAAGGACATCCTGCGGCTGGACCCGGCCAGCGGCGAGTACGTCGCCGGCGGCGGCAAGGCCGACGAGATCGTCGCGCGCATGCTGAAGAAGGCGCCGGCCGAACGCCTGAAGCTGCTGCGCGAGTCGAAGAACCCGCAGGCCCAGTTCCTGTGGGCGATCCTGCGCGACAGCTTCCACTACGCGGCCGTGCACCTGGCCGACATCGCCGACAGCGCACGCGACGTCGACTTCGCGATGCGCTGGGGCTTCGGCGTCAGCCAGGGCCCGTTCGAGCTGTGGCAGGCGGCCGGCTGGACGCAGGTCGCGCAGTGGGTCAAGGAAGACATCGATGCCGGCAAGGCGCTGAGCAGCGTGCCGCTGCCCCACTGGGTGTTCGACGGTCCGCCCGCCGCACACGGTGGCGTGCACCGCACCGAAGGCTCGTGGAGCGCCGCGCACTCGCGCTGGGTCGCGCCGAGCACGCTGCCGGTCTATCGGCGCCAGCACTTCCGCGAGTCGGTGTTCGGCTCGGGCGCCGAGTCGCCGCTGAAGTCCGGCACCGAGGAATTCAGGAACGACGAAGTGCGCGTCTGGACGCTGGACGGCGAGGTGCTGATCGCCAGCATCACCGCGAAGCTGCACCTGATCAGCCCGCTGGTGACCGAGGGTCTGCTGCGCGCGGTCGAGATCGCCGAAGAGAAATACAAGGGTCTGGTGATCTGGTCGCCCGACGACGTGTTCTCGGCCGGGGCCAACCTCGAGGCGCTGATGCCGGTGTTCATGAAGAGCGGCAGCAAGGGCATCCTGCCCGAAGAGAAGAAGCTGCAGGACATGATGCTGCGGCTACGCTATGCGAGCGTGCCGGTCGTCTCGGCGATCCGCGGCATCGCGCTCGGCGGCGGTTGCGAGATCGCCGTCCATTCGGCGAAGCGCGTCGCCGCGATGGAAAGCTACATGGGCCTGGTCGAAGTCGGCGTCGGGCTGATCCCGGGCGGCGGCGGCTTGACCTACATCGCACGCCGCGCGGCCGAGATGGCGTCGGCCGGCAATGCCAATGCCGACATCTTCAAGTTCCTCTCGGACGGCTTCACGAACGCGGCAATGGCCAAGGTCGGCACCAGCGCGATCGAGTCGCGCAAGCTCGGCTACCTGCTGTGGAGCGACGTGCTCGTGCCGCACAAGGACGAGCTGCTGTACGTGGCGTCGCAGCAGGCGAAGGCGATGTACGAATCGGGCTACCGCGCGCCGGCCAGGTCGCTGTTCCCGGTCGCCGGCCGCAACGCGATCGCGACGATCAAGGCCCAGCTCGCGAACATGCGCGACGGCGGCTTCATCAGCGCGCACGACTTCCACATCTCGGCACTGATCGCCGACGTGGTCTGCGGCGGTGATGTCGATGCCGGCTCGCTCGTCAGCGAGGAGTACCTGATGGCGCTGGAGCGCGCGCACTTCTGCGGCCTGCTCGACCACGAGAAGACGCAGGAACGAATCATGGGCATGCTGCAGACCGGCAAGCCTGTTCGCAACTGATCGGATCACGACCATGAGCAAGCAAGTTCAAGAGGCGTACATCGTTGCCGCCACCCGCACGCCGATCGGCCGCTCGGGCCGCGGCTATTTCAAGAACACCCGGCCGGACGACCTGCTGATCGCGGCGATCAAGAGCGCGATGAAGCAGGTGCCGACGCTGGACCCGGCCGCGATCGAGGACGCGATCGTCGGCTGCTCGTTCCCCGAGGGCGAGCAGGGGATGAACATGGCGCGCATCGCGGTGGCGCTGTGCGGTTTCCCGAAGCCGGTCGGCGGCGTGACCGTGAACCGCTTCTGCGCGTCGGGCCTCACCGCCATCCAGATGGCCGCCGACCGCATCCGCGTCGGCGAGGCCGACGTGATGATCGCCGGCGGTGCCGAGTCGATGAGCCTGGTGCCGATGGGCGGCAACAAGCCCTCGTTCAACCCCGCCATCTTCGAGCGCGACGAGAACATCGGCATCGCCTATGGCATGGGCATCACGGCCGAGAAGGTCGCGGCGCAGTGGAAGGTCTCGCGCGAGGCGCAGGACGCGTTCGCACTCGAATCGCACCTGCGCGCTCTGCGCGCGCAGGCGGCCGGCGAGTTCAGCGACGAGATGACACCGATCGAGGTCGTCGCGCGCTTCCCGAACCTGGCCACGGGCGACCAGGGCGTGAAGACGCGGACCGTGGCGCTCGACGAGGGCCCGCGCCCCGACACCTCGCTCGAAGGCCTGGCCAAGCTCAAGCCGGTGTTCGCGGCCAAGGGCAGCGTCACGGCCGGCACCAGCTCGCAGACCAGCGATGGCGCTGGCGCGCTGATCCTGGCGAGCGAGAAGGCGGTCAAGCAGTACGGCCTGACGCCGCTCGCGCGCTTCGTCAGCTTCGCCGCGCGCGGCGTGCCGCCGGAGATCATGGGCATCGGCCCGATCGAGGCGATCCCCGCGGCGCTGCGCTACGCAAATTTGACGCTCGACGACATCGGCTGGATCGAGCTGAACGAGGCCTTCGCGGCGCAGTCGCTCGCCGTCATCAACAGTGTCGGGCTCGACCCCGCCAAGGTGAATCCGATGGGCGGCGCGATCGCCCTCGGCCACCCGCTGGGCGCCACCGGTGCGATCCGTGCCGCGACCGTGATCCACGCGCTGCGCCGCCACCAGCTGAAGTACGGCATGGTGACGATGTGCGTGGGCACCGGGCAGGGCGCGGCCGGCATCTTCGAGCGCGTCTGAGCAGCATTCCATCGTCGAAGGAGACCGTTCCATGAGCATCAGATGCGCCACCATCAACGGCGTGGCCACGATCGAGATCGCGCGCCCCGAGAAGAAGAACGCGATCACCGGTGCGATGTACCGGCAGATGGCGCAGGCGCTGGACGCGGCCAAGGCCGACGTCGCCGTGCGCGCGGTGCTGATCACCGGCCAGCCGGGCATCTTCACCTCGGGCAACGACATCGAAGACTTCATGTCGCGCCCGCCCGGCGAACCGCCGGCGTACCTGTTCATGAAGGCGCTGATGGGCTGCGACAAGCCGGTCGTCGCGGCCGTCACCGGCGCGGCGATCGGCATCGGCACGACGCTGCTGCTGCACTGCGACTTCGTCTATGTGAGCGACGAGGCGCGCCTGGCGATGCCCTTCGTCAGCCTCGGCCTGGTGCCCGAGTTCGCGTCCAGCCTGATCGTGCCGCAGCTGATGGGCAACGTGCGCGCCGCGGAGAAGCTGCTGCTCGGCGACCCGTTCACCGGCGCCGACGCGGTCGAGTGCGGCATCGCCAATGCGGTGCTGCCGGCCGGCGAGGTCGTGAACCATGCGCGCCGCATTGCCGAACGCTTCAACGCGCTGCCGCCCGGCGCGGTGCGCGCCAGCAAGACGCTGATGCGCCGCGCGCGCGAGAAGCTCGCGCTCGAGACGCTCGCGGCCGAGGGCGAGGTGTTCGGCGCGCGCCTGCGCAGCCCCGAGGCGCAGGAGGCCTTCAGCGCGTTCTTCCAGAAACGCAAGCCCGACTTCTCGAAATTCTAGAAATGACGACCCCCAGGCTTGCGGCTGCGCCGCTTCTCCACCCCCCAGGGGGGCTCGCCCGCCTGGGGGCGGCCCGGCGGCGGGCGGTCCTCGGGTCAGGATGATGTCGCTCGCGCTGAAGCTCGTGCTGTCGCCGCTGCTGATCGCGCAGGCGATGAGCACGCGCAAGCGCGCGCCGGCGCTGCCCGAGGCCGCCGGCCCGCGCGAGGGCCGGCTCGGCAGCGGCCATGGGGTGCTGCGCGTGCTGATCGCGGGCGACTCGTCGGCCGCCGGCGTCGGCGTCGCGACCCAGGACCTTGCGTTCGCCGGGCACTTCACGCGCACGCTGCACCGCCGCACTGGCCGCGCGCTGCGCTGGCGGCTGCGCGCGAAATCGGGTCTGACGACGCGCGAAGTGCACGAGCTGCTGCGCGCCGATCCGCCGCCGGCGGCCGACATCGCGGTCGTGCTGACCGGAGTCAACGACGTGATCGACCTGGTCCCGCCGCAGCGCGCAGTGCAGCACCGCGCGGCGCTCGCCGACTGGCTCATCGGCGAGGGCCGCGCGCGCCACGTGCTGTTCGCGCCGCTGCCGCCGATGAACCAGTTCCCGCTGCTGCCGCAGCCGCTGCGCCGCGTGATGGGCGACGACGCGCGCCGCCACGACGACGCGATGGCACGCTGGGCCGCGACGCGCCGCGACGTGTTCCACACCCCGATCGCGATCCAGCTCGCGCCCGGCACGATGGCCGACGACGGCTTCCACCCCGGCGAGCCGGTCTACCGCACCTGCGGCGAGCAGCTCGCCCGCTTCGTCGCCGAGAAGATCCTGACCCTGGAGACATGACCATGAGCTACCCGTCGTCAATACACCTTCTACGGGCCGCCGCGCCGGGCCGCCCCAAGCAAGGCCCGGCCCTCTCGGAGGGTCGATCGCCGTACTCGGTGATCGGGGTGCCGCCATGAGCGATCTGAAGGGCAAGACCCTGTTCATCACCGGCGCGTCGCGGGGCATCGGCCTGGCGATCGCCAGGCGCGCCGCGCGCGACGGCGCGAACATCGTGATCGCCGCGAAGACCAGCGACCCGAATCCGAAGCTGCCGGGAACGATCCATTCGGCCGCGGCCGAGATCGAGGCCGCCGGCGGTCGGGCGCTGGCGCTGCAATGCGACATCCGCGACGAGGCCGGCGTGCTCGCCGCGGTCGAGCAGGCGGTGGCGCGCTTCGGCGGCATCGACATCCTCGTCAACAACGCCAGCGCGATCAGCCTGACGCCGACCGACGCGACGCCGATGAAGCGCTTCGACCTGATGTTCGGCGTCAACGTGCGCGGCACCTACCTGTGCACGCAGGCCTGCCTGCCGGAGCTGATCAAGTCGGCCCGGGCCGGCCGCAACCCGCACGTGCTGAACCTGTCGCCGCCGCTGAGCATGCGCGAGCACTGGTTCGCGCCGCATGTCGCCTACACGATGGCCAAGTACGGCATGAGCGAATGCACGCTCGGCCATGCCGGCGAGTTCAGGCCGCACGGCATCGGCGTCAACAGCCTGTGGCCGCGCACCGCGATCGCCACCGCGGCGCTGCAGATGATCCCGGGCGTCGATCTGGGCCGTTGCCGAACACCTGAAATCCTGTCGGACGCCGCCTACATCGTGCTCACCAGCGACGCGAAATCGACCACCGGCAACTTCTTCATCGACGACGATCTGCTGCGCCGGCACGGCGTCACCGATCTCGAGAAGTACAGCATGACGCCCGGCACGACCGACTTCATCCCGGACTTCTTCGTCGACTGACTCTGGCGAAATCGGCGGCGCATCGGGCCGCCCGCCCGCCCCGCGCACCGGCGCGGTGAGCGCTGCACGCACCCCGTCGGTCTGCTAGGGTTCACGCCAATGACATCGACCGAGCCCCCCGTGCTGACGGCGTCGGCGGCGCTGTTCCTCGATTTCGACGGCACGCTGGCACCGATCGCCCTGCGTCCGCAGGACGTGCGGGTGCCGGCCTGGGTGGGCGGCGCGCTGCGTTCGCTGGTGCAGCGGCAGGGCGGCGCGCTCGCGGTCGTCAGCGGCCGCCCGCTGGCGCAACTCGACGAGCTTCTCGCGCCCTTGCGTCTGCCCACGGCCGGCGCGCACGGCGCCGAATGGCGCGGCGCATCGGGGCGCGTCCGGCGCCACCGCGCCGACCCGCCGCCGACCGTGCTGCATGCGGCGCGCCTGCTCGTCGCCGCGCACGCGGGGCTGATCCTCGAGTCGAAACCGAGCGGCTTCTCGTTGCACTATCGCGCGCGCCCCGAGCTCGAGCGCGAGTGCCGTGACGCACTGGTCGGCGCGCTCGCCGCGGTGCCCGATGCCGGCGCCATCTGGGAATGGCTGCACGGCCACTTCGTGTTCGAGCTGAAGCAGCGTGCGGTATCGAAGGGCACGGCAGTGCGCGCGTTGCTCGCGCAGGCTCCGTTCGCCGGGCGCGAGCCGGTGTTCGTCGGCGACGACGTGACCGACGAGGACGGCATCGACGCGGTGCAGTCGGCGGGTGGCTTCGGCGTGCGGGTCGGCGCCGGCGCGTCGCAGGCGCGCTACCGGCTCGCCGACACCGGCGCGGTCGCCGGCTGGTTGGCGGCTGCGGTCGCGGCCCGGCCAGATCGAGAGAAGAACGACGCATGAACACCGAAGCGAACCTGAACCTCGGCATGATCGGCAACTGCACGATCAGTGCACTGATCGACGCGCAGGCGCGCCTGGTGTGGTGCTGCATGCCGCGCTTCGACAGCGACCCGGTGTTCCACGCGCTGCTCGATTCGGCCGACGGCATCGGCGCCGAGGGCAGCTTCCAGATCCAGCTCGACGGCTGCGTGCGCACCGAACAGGCCTACGACGAGAACAGCGCGGTCCTGCGCACGCGGCTGTTCGATGCGCACGGCCACGGCATCGAGGTCACCGACTTCGCGCCGCGCTTCTTCCGCCACGACCGCCCGTACCGGCCGATGCTGATCGTGCGGCGCGTGCGGCCGATCCAGGGTTCGCCGCGCATCCGCATCGTGCTGCGCCCGCGCGCCGACTGGGGCCGGACGACACCGTCGCGCACGCGCGGCAGCAACCACCTGCGCTTCGTCACGCCGGAGCGCACCGTGCGGCTGACCACCGACGCGCCGATCACCTACATCCTCGACGAGACCACGTTCACGCTGAACGGCCCGCTCAGCCTGCTGCTGGGCACCGACGAGTCGCTCGAAGGCGGCATCGAGGAGACCGCGCGCGGGCTCGAGGAACACACCACGCACTACTGGCGGCAGTGGACGCGCCGCCTGGCGCTGCCGCTCGAGTGGCAGACTGCGGTGATCCGCGCCGCGATCACGCTGAAGATGTGCCTGTTCGAGGAGACCGGCGCGATCGTCGCGGCGATGACGACCAGCCTGCCCGAGGCGCCCGGC
>JAYSLR010000384.1:0-9935 GCA_043725365.1 Rhizobacter sp.
GTTGCGTTCCGCCAGCGAGTAGCCGAGCGCGTTGTAGGCCTGCTGGTGATCGGGCTTGAGCTCGATCACGCGGCGCAGCAGGCGCTCCATGTCGGCCAGGCGGTTCAGCTTCTCCGCCATCATCGACTGCTCGTACATCATGTCGACGTCGTCGGGGAATTTCTTGCTGCCCTGCGCGAGCACGTCGTTCGCGTCGCGCCACAGCTTGGCGTCGCGCAGCACCTGGGCCTCGGCGAACACCTTGGCGCGCGCGTCTTCGGGCGTCTTCTCGGGCAGGCGGCGGATCAGCTCGCGCGCCTGCGCGACCTTGCCTTCGCGCGCCAGCAGCGAGGCGCGGCGCGCCTGCACCTCGAGCGCGCGCTTCGGGTTGTCGATCTTGGCGAGCCAGGCCTCGGCGCCCTTGAAGTCGCCCTGCAGGTCGGCGGCCTGCGACAGCAGCAGGTAGCCGCGCGTCAGCGCGTCTTCCTTCGATGCCGGCGGCGCGTCGTCGTCGTCACCGGTCGCGCCGGGCCCCGCGACGGCAGGCATGTCGGTCGTCTGCACCAGCTCGATGTACTTCTGCAGCGCCGCGGTTGCCGGCACCGGTTCGCGCAGCTGCACGTGCAGCGCGCCCAGCGTCAGCCAGGCCTGCGGCAGGTTCGGCGAGTTCTTCGTCAGCGTCTCGAGTTGCCCGGTCGCGTCGGCCAGGCGCTGCGAAGCCAGCAGCGTGCGCACGTAGACCAGGCGCACCGCATTGCTGTCGGGCTTGGCGGCGAGGTGGTCCTTGACGATCTCTTCGGCGGCCGGCGTGCCCGGCAGCATCTCGAGCGCCAGCGCGGCCGGGCCCTCGGCGCTTCGGTCCAGTTCGTGCGCGTTCTTTGCGAGCGCGAGCGCCTTCTCGCCGTTGATCGCCGCCAGCCAACCGCGTCCGACCGCGACGCGCGCGGCGACCCGTGTGTCCGGCGCGTCGGCATAGGGCAGCAGCGCCTGCTCGATGACCTGCGCGGCCTGGTTGTGGTCGCTGCTGCGCGCCAGGAAGCGCGGCAGCCCGCTGATCAGCGTCACGCGCTGATCCGCCGGCGTCGCCTTGAGCAGCGCCTGCAGCGGCTCGGCGGCCTCGGCGGTGCGGTTCAACTGCACCAGCAGCTGAACCTGGTAGCGCAACGCGTCGATCGAGTCGGGGATTGCGAGCCGCCAGGCCTTCACGGCGACCAGCGCCTCGTCGCCGGCGCGGCCCTGCAGCGCGATGTCGGTGGCGCGGCGGAACAGCTGTTCGTCCTTCGTGCGGCGCGCGGCGTCGAGCATCAGTTGATAGGCCGCGCCGAGGTCGCCCTCGCGCAATTCGATCTCGCCGATCAGCAACTGCTGGAACAGCGGGGCATTCAGCGCCGAGTTCTGGATCTTCTCGCGTGTCGCCGGCGCGGCCGGCGCGTCCTTCTGCGCGTGGGCCGTCGAGGCGAGCAGCAGCGACGCCAACAGCGCGGACCGCGCGCAGGCGCGGCCGGTTCGGGGGTTGCGGGTCGGCATCGAGTCACTCCTGAAGCTGCAATTCATTCTAGGTCGGCGGGTCGGACCTCTCGGGCGCCCGATAATTCCCCGCATGCCCGAACTCCCCGAGGTCGAGGTCACGCGCCAGAGCTTCGCCGACCGCATCCGCGGCGCGCGGGTGCAGGCGGTGCGCCTCGGCAAACCGCTGCGCTGGCCGCTCGGCTGTGCGCCCGAATCGCTGGTTGCGCAGGCGGTCGGCGAGGTCACGCGCCGAGGTAAATATTTGTGGCTCGCGCTCGATCGTGGCGGCCTGCTGATGCACCTGGGCATGTCGGGCTCGCTCGCGTTCGGTGCGGGCGCCGCAGCGCCGGGCCCGCACGACCACTTCGACCTCGTGACCGCGCGCGGCACGCTGCGCCTGACCGACCCGCGGCGCTTCGGCGCGGTGGTCTGGTCGCCGGCGCTCGATGGCGGTGCCGCCGCGAAGCTGCTCGCCGGGCTCGGGCTCGAGCCCTTCGACCCGGCCTTCACCGGCACGCACCTGCATGCGGCGCTGCGGGGCCGGCGCGTCGCGATCAAGCAGGCGCTGCTGGGCGGCGCGATCGTCGTCGGTGCCGGCAACATCTACGCCTGCGAAGCGCTGTTCGAGGCCGGCATCGATCCGCGCACCCGCAGCGACCGCGTCAGCCTGGCGCGCTGCGAACGCCTGGCCGCGGCGGTGCGCGGCACGCTGGCGCGGGCCCTCGAGCTCGGCGGCTCGACCCTGCGCAACTTCCGCGACGCGCACGGCATGGCGGGCGAATTCCAGACGCAGGCGCGCGTCTACGGCCGTGCGGGGCTGGCCTGCGTGCGTTGCAACGGCACCCTGCGGCGCATCGTTCAGGGCCAGCGCGCGACCTATTTCTGCCCTGGTTGCCAGCGGCGCTAGCGACAACTGCGCAATGCGTCGCGCTTCGTCGCGAACTCGTCGGTGAGCAGATGTATCCCGCGGTTTCCCGCCGAGGCCTTGCGCTACGATGGCCCGCCACCGCGCCCCATGCCAACGCCCCAGTCATGACACCCTCGTTCGCCATCAGCCTCGACGCCCTGAGCGGCTGGCGGATGACGCTCGGGCGGCGGCTCGACGATGCCTCGCGCTACCTGGCCGACCGCGAGCTGGTCGACCCGAGCGCCGCCGCGCAGATCACGGCGCTGCGCGAGCGGCTGGCCAGCGAGAAGCTGGTGGTCGCGTTCGTCGCCGAGTTCTCGCGCGGCAAGTCCGAACTGATCAACGCGATCTTCTTCGCCGACACTGGCCGCCGCGTGCTGCCGGCCACGCCCGGCCGCACCACGATGTGCCCGGTCGAGCTGGCCTGGGACGGCGAAGAGGGCGCCGCGCTGATGCTGCTGCCGATCGAGACGCGGCTCGAGGGCCTGTCGCTCGCCGAGCTGCGCACGCAGCGCCGCGCGTGGACCGTGCGGCCGCTGCAGATCAGCGCCCCCGAGCGGCTGGCCGAGGCGCTGCAGGAGGTCACCCGCACCCAGTGGGTCGCGCAGGAGCGGGCGCGCGAGCTCGGCTTCTGGAGCGACGAGTCGCCCGACGACAACCCGCCGGTCGACGACGCGGGCCGGGTCGAGGTGCCGGCCTGGCGCCATGCGCTGATCAACTACCCGCACCCGCTGCTGAAGCAGGGCCTGGTGGTGCTCGACACGCCGGGGCTGAACGCGATTGGCGCCGAGCCCGAGCTGACGCTGAGCCTGCTGCCGACCGCGCACGCCACGGTCTTCATCCTCGGCGCCGACACCGGCGTGACCCGGTCCGACCTCGGCGTCTGGCGCGACCACCTCGGCACGCACGCGCTGTCGCGCTTCGTCGTGCTGAACAAGATCGACGCGCTGCGCGACCCGCTCGCCAGCGCCGAGCAGGTCGATGCGCAGATCGCCGCGCAATGCCGCGAGACGGCGCGCACGCTGGGCATCGGCGCCGAGCGGGTGTTCCCGCTGTCGGCGCGCCAGGCGCTCGCGGCCCGGGTGGATGGCGACGACGCGGCCCTGCTCGAGAGCCGCCTGCCGGCGCTCGAGGCGGCGCTCGGCTCGCAGTTGCTGCCGCAGCGCCGCCAGGTGCTCGAGCAGGCCGTGGTCGAGAGTGCACAGCAGCTCGAAACCCATGTCGCGCGGCGCCTCGGCGACCAGCGCCGCCAGCTCGCCGAGCAGATGCTCGAGCTGCGCGGGCTGCGCGGCAAGAGTGCCGGCAAGCTGCGCCTGATGCTCGAACGCATCGACCTCGATGCTGCCGAGTTCGAGCAGTGCACGGTGCGGTTGCAGGCGCTGCGCCAGGTGCACAGCCGCATGCTGCGCGACGCGCTGGTCCGCCTCTCGTCCGACCGGCTGCGCGACGAGGTCGTCGCGATGCAGGCGCAGATGAGCGCCTCGCTGCTGAACCTCGGCGCGAAGAAGGCCTTCGTCGCGCTGTGCGCGCGCCTGGGCGCGCTGCTCGACGACGCGCAGACGCGCAGCAACGAGATCCGCGACATGCTCGGGGCCACGTTCGGCAAGCTCAACGGCGAGTTCGGCTTCAGCCTGGCGATGACGAAGTCGCCCGAGCTGTCGCGCTTCGCCACCGAGTTGCGCGAGATCGAATCCGGCTACGTCCAGTACCTCGGCCTGTCGCAGGCGCTGCGACTGGCGCAGCCGAAGTTCCTGGAGCAGTTCCGGCGCATGCTCACCTCCAAGCTGCGCGTCGTGTTCGAGAACGCGAGTGCCGAGATCGAGCTGTGGAACAAGTCGACCTCGGCGCAGGTGGATTCGCAGCTGCGCGAGCGGCGCCGCAACTTCCGGCGTCGGCGCGAATCGCTGGAGCGGGTGCAGGCCGCCGCCAGCGAGCTGGAAGTGCGCATCGTCGAGCTCGAGGCGCACGACGAACGCCTGCAAGGCGCGCTGCGCCGGACGCGAGAGTTGTTCGACGCACTGCGCGAGCAGGCGCGGGCCGGGCCGGTCGCCGGCAACGACCTGATCTCGCTGCAGCTCGCGCAGGACGAACGCGGCGCCGCCGGCGACGCGGGCGGCAGCCCGCGGCGACGTGCGCAAGCCTGAGCCGCCGCGCGCGTTCGCCGCGTCGCTGATCGCCTGGCAGCGCGCGCACGGCCGCCACACGCTGCCGTGGCAGAACACGCGCGACCCGTACCGCGTCTGGCTGTCCGAGATCATGCTGCAGCAGACGCAGGTCGCGACCGTGCTGGGCTACTACGAGCGCTTCCTGCAGCGCTTCCCCAATGTGGCCGCGCTCGCCGCGGCCCCGCTCGACGAGGTGTTCGCGCTCTGGAGCGGGCTGGGCTACTACAGCCGTGCGCGCAACCTGCATCGCTGCGCGCAGGCGGTCGTCGAGCAGCACGGCGGGCACTTCCCGGGCAACAGCGCGGCGCTCGCGCAGTTGCCCGGCATCGGCCGCTCGACCGCCGCGGCGATCGCCGCGTTCTGCTTCGGCGAACGGGTCGCGATCCTCGACGGCAACGTCAAGCGGGTGCTGACGCGCGTGCTCGGGTTCGATGGCGACCTGGCCGAAGCGAAGCACGAACGCGCGCTGTGGGCACAGGCCACCGCACTGCTGCCCGATCGCGACATCGAGCGCTACACGCAGGGGCTGATGGACCTGGGCGCGACGCTGTGCACGCAGCGCACGCCGGGCTGCCCGCGGTGCCCGGTGCACGCGGGCTGCGCGGCCGCGCGTGCGGGCACGCCCGAGCGCTACCCGGTGAAGACGCGCAAGCTCAAGCGCGGCACGCGCGAGCACGTCTGGCTGTGGCTGCGGTGGCGCGACGAGGTCTGGCTGGTGCAACGCCCGCCGACCGGCGTGTGGGCCGGCCTGTGGAGCCTGCCGGAGTTCGATTCGAGCGCCGCATTCGAGCGCGCCAGCAGCGCGTGGCCCGGGCAGGGTGAAGCGCTGCCGAGTTTCACGCACACGTTGACGCACCTCGACTGGACGCTGCACCCGATCTGCTGGCGCCTGCCCGACCGGCTCGGCCTTGCGCGGCGTGACGCGCTGGTGCGCGCGTGGCCGAGCGGCCGCTGGTTCGGCCTCGACGAAGCGCTGGCCGCGGGGCTGCCGGCGCCGCTGCGCAAGCTGCTGACGCCGGTGCCAGCGACGGCCGGCTGAGCACTCAGCCGCCGCGTGCGTCCAGCTCGCGGTGGCGGATCAGCGTCGCCGAGCGGCCGCGAAAACGCTCGGCCAGCTCCTGCGCGAAATACACCGAGCGGTGCTGGCCGCCGGTGCAGCCGATTGCCACCGTCAGGTAGCTGCGCTGGTCGGCCTCGAAGGCCGGCAGCCAGTGCGCGAGAAAGGCCTCGATCTGCCCGAGCATCTCGCCGACCTCGGGCTGCGCGCGCAGGTAGGCGGCGACCGGTTCGTCGCGGCCGGTCAGGGCCTTCAACTCGGGGATCCAGTGCGGGTTCGGCAGCACGCGCACGTCGAACACGTAGTCGGCGTCGAGCGGCACGCCGTGCTTGAACGCGAAGCTCTCGAACACGAGCGTCAACCGGTTGCTGCCGGCACGCACCATGTCGCGGATCCACAGGCGCAGCTGCGCGCTGCGCAGCTGGCTGGTGTCGAGCACGGTGGCGACCTCGCGCAGCTCGGCGAGCAGCTCGCGCTCGAGCTCGATCGCCTCGACGAGTGCGCGCCGGTCGTCGGGCGCGGGCTCGGCCGACAGCGGGTGCGGCCGGCGCGTCTCGGAGAAGCGCCGCACCAGCGCGTCGGTGCTGGCGTCGAGAAACACGACCTGGATCGCGACGCCTTCGGCGTGCAGCCGCTGGATCAGCGGCAGCAGGTGCGGCAGCGAGCCGGCACTGCGCACGTCGACCGCGATCGCCAGGCGCCGGTCGGGGCGACTTTGCTCCAGCCGCAGGAAGTCGCGCAGCAGCTCCGGCGGCAGGTTGTCGACGCAGAAGAAGCCCGCGTCCTCGAGCGCGTGCAGCGCGACCGACTTGCCCGACCCGGAGATGCCGGTCACGAGCACCACCTCGCGCAGCGACAACGGCGTCTGCGGCGGTGCGGGTTGCTGCGGTGTCGTCATGGGCGTTTTCGCGCGCGCGGCGCCGGCACCGCGTCGGCACCGACCGCGAGCATCTCCTGCGCATGCGCGAGGCTGGTATCGGACAGCCGCTCTCCGCCCAGCATGCGCGCGACCTCGGCCACCCGCCGCTCGCCGCCGACCGCGTGGACCTCGCTCAGGGTCAGCCCGTCGCGCAACTGCTTGGCAACGACGAAGTGGTGGTCGGCGCAGGCCGCGACCTGCGGCAGGTGCGTGACCGCGAGCACCTGCCGGTCGCGCCCGAGCTGCTTCATCAGCCGGCCCACCGTCTCGGCCACCGCGCCGCCGACGCCGGCGTCGATCTCGTCGAAGATCAGCGTCGCCGCAGCGCTCGCGCTGCTTGTCGTGGAAGCGCTCGCGCTGCCCGTCATGGAAGCGGTCTCGCCGCCCTTCAACTGGCTCGTCGTCACCGCGATCGCCAGCGCGATGCGCGAGAGCTCGCCGCCCGAGGCGACCTTGGCCAGCGGCCGCGGCGTGCTGCCGGCGTGACCGGCGACGAGGAACTCGGCCGACTCCATGCCGAACGACTGCGGCGCGTCCTGCTTCGTCAGCGCGACCTCGAAGCGCCCGCCCGCCATGCCGAGCTGCTGCATCGCCTGGGTCACCGCGCTGCCGAGCCTGGGGGCGCCCGCGCGGCGTGCGGCGGACACGCGCTTCGCTTCGGCCTCGAACGCCGCGAGCGCGCGCGATAGGTCGCGCTGCAGCGCGTCGAGGTCGGCGGCGGCGTCGAGCGCGCGCAGCTCGTCCTTCCACTGCGCGAGCAGCGCCGGCAGTTCGCCCGGCGGGCGGCGGTAGCGGCGCGCCAGGCTCATCCAGGCCGAAAGCCGCTCGTCCAGTGCCTGCAGCCGTTGCGGGTCGGGATCGGCGTGGTTCAGGTAGCTCGCCAGCGTGTGCGCGGCGTCCTGCAGCTGCGCCTGCGCGCCCTGCAGCACCTCGATCGTCGCGGCGAGCTGCGTGTCGAACGCCGCTACGCCATCGAGCGCGTGCAGCGCGCGGCCGGTCAGCGCGTCGGCGTTGTCGTCGGCTTCCGAGACGGCGTCGAGCGCGCTGCGCGCCGCGTCGATCAGCGACTGTGCGTTCGCCAGGCGCTTGTGCTCGGCCTCGAGTTCGGCCCATTCGTCGGCGCCCGGCCCGAGCTTGTCGAGCTCGCCGATCTGCCACGCGAGCCGCTCGCGTTCGCGGTCCAGGCCGGCCTGCTGCAGCCCGGCGGCGGCGACCTGCTCGGCCGCGCGCTTCCACTGCGACCACAGCGCCGCCAGCGGCGCCGCGTCGATGCCGGCGAAGCCATCGAGCAGCGCGCGCACCGCCGGGCCGCGCGTCAGGCTCTGCCAGGCGTGCTGGCCGTGGATGTCGACCAGGTGATCGGCGGCCTCGCGCAACTGCGCGATCGTCGCCACACCGCCGTTGATCCAGGCGCGGCTCTTGCCCTGTGCATCGATCGTGCGGCGCAGCAGCACGCTCTCGCCGCCCTCGAAGCCGCCCTCGGCCAGCCACGCCACGAGGCTGGCCGGCGTGTCGAACTCGGCACCGATCTCGGCGCGCGCCGCGCCCTCGCGCAGCACGCCGGCGTCGCCGCGGCTGCCGAGCGCGAGCTGCAGCGCGTCGATCAGGATCGACTTGCCGGCGCCGGTCTCGCCGGTGAGCACCGAGAAGCCCGCGTCGAGCTCGACCTCGAGCGCGGCGACGATCACGAAATCGCGCAGCGACAGGCGACGCAGCACCTCAGTTCACCCCCGAGTTCCAGTGCAGCTTGCGCCGCAACGTGGCGTAGTAGCTCCAGCCGCGCGGGTGCAGAAAGCGCACCTGGTCGGCCGAGCGCCGCACGCGGACGCGGTCGCCGTGCAGCAAGCTGGCGAGCGACTGCATGTCGAAGCTGACGCTGGCATCGCGGCCGGCGACGATCTCGATGCTGATCTCGCCGGTGTCGGGCAGCACGATCGGCCGGTTCGACAGGTCGTGCGGCGCGATCGGCACCAGCACGAAGCCGGCGATGCCCGGGTGCAGGATCGGTCCGCCGGCCGACAGCGCGTACGCGGTCGAGCCGGTGGGCGAGCCGATGATCAGGCCGTCGGAGCGGAAGTTCGCGACGAACTCGGTGCCGATGTCGACCTTCAGCTCGACCATGCTCGCGGCGGCGCCGCGGCTGACGACCACGTCGTTCATCGCGAAGCCCTCGAAGATCGACGCGTCGTCGCGCCAGACCTCGCCCGCGAGCATCGTGCGGTGTTCCTCCTCGTAGTCGCCGGCGATCATCGGCGCCAGCGCTTCGGCGAACTGGCCGATCGGAACGTCGGTGATGAAGCCCAGCCGCCCCTGGTTGATGCCCACCAGCGGCGTGCCGAAGCGGGCCAGCTGGCGCGCGATGCCGAGCATCGTGCCGTCGCCGCCGACGACCACGGCGAGGTCGCAGTCGCGGCCGAGTTCGTCGGCGGTGTGCGCGCCGTACTCGGTGATGCCGGTGTTCAGCGCGGTCTGGCGTTCGAACGAGACGTCGAGGCCCTGGCGCAGCAGGAAATGAGCGACTTCCTCCAGCACGCCGCGAATGCCCTGGGCCTGGTACTTTCCCACGAGCGCGGCATGACGAAAGCGGCTGGACATGCGCGGGATTACACCACAGCGACCCCTGCGAAGCCGCGCCGAAAATGGCGCCCAACCTACAATGAAAGCCATGCTGGACGAGCGCGCCAAAACACTGCTGAAGGCCCTGGTCGAACGCTACATCGCCGACGGTCAGCCGGTCGGCTCGCGCACCCTGTCGCGCGCCAGCGGGCTGGAGCTGTCGCCGGCGACGATCCGCAACGTGATGGCCGATCTCGAGGACCTCGGCCTGATCGCGAGCCCGCACACGAGCGCCGGGCGCGTGCCGACCGCGCGCGGCTACCGCCTGTTCGTCGACACGATGCTGACCGCGCAGCCGCTGGCCACCGTGGCCGCGCCGCAGCTGCCGCCGGACCAGCCGCAGCGCGTGATCGCGAACGCGGCGCAGCTGCTGTCGAACCTGTCGCACTTCGTCGGCGTGATCACCGCGCCGCGCAAGGCCAGCGTGTTCCACCACATCGAGTTCATGCGCCTGAGCGAACGGCGCGTGCTCGTGATCCTGGTCGCGCCCGACGGCGACGTGCAGAACCGCGTGATCTTCACCGCGCAGGACTACACCCAGTCGCAGCTGCTGGAGGCGAGCAACTACCTGACCGCGCACTACCGCGGCCTGACGATCGAGGCGGTGCGCGAGCGGCTGAAGACCGAGGTCGATGCGCTGCGCGGCGAGATCGCGACGCTGATGCAGGCGGCCGTGCAGGCGGGCAGCGAGGCGCACGCCGACAGCCAGGAGCAGGTCGTGATCTCCGGCGAGCGCAACCTGCTGACGGTGCAGGACTTCTCCAGCGACATGGGCAGCCTGCG
>JAYSLR010000385.1:0-3001 GCA_043725365.1 Rhizobacter sp.
CGCGGAGGGTCGCGACGCCTCAGGGGGCGGGCGGCTTGGGGGTTTGCGCCGCCGGGCTCGGAGCCGTCCCGGCCGGCGCCGGCCGTTGCCGGGCCTGCCGGTGGGCTTGCTTCGCCCGCTTCTGCTTCTGCCGGCGGATGCCACGGTCCTTGTCTGCGCTCATGTCGGTCTCCATTCAGGGTCGGGCATGCTACCCCGTCAGCGGAAGATGTCCCGGGCGATCCCGGCCGCGCTGAACAGATAGTCGCGCGAATCCTCGAGCTGGGTGCGCAAGCGGGCGAGGTTGACGTCGAGCAGCCGGCCCTTCCACTTGCGCACCTTGCCGGCGACGATCACCGTCTCGACGTTGCTGCGGTCCATCAGCGAGACCACCGCGCCCGGCACGCTGTTCAGCGGTGCGACGTTGATCGCGCCGGCGTCGAGGATGATGATGTCGGCCTCCTTGCCCGGCGTCAGCGAGCCGACCTTGGAATCGAGCCGCAGCGCCTTCGCGCCGTTCATCGTGGCGTAGCGCAGCACGTCGCGGGTCGTCAGCAGGTTCGGCGTGCTCGGGGCCGGCTTCGGCCACTGGTTGGGCGGATAGAAATCGCCTTGCTCCAGGATCATCTGGTTCACGAGCGCGCGCTGCAGGGTCATCGTCGAGCGCATCTGCGTGAAGAAGTCTGCCGTCAGCGTGCACTCCACGTCGACACTCAGCGACGGCTCCATGCCCAGGCTCTGCAGCTTCAGGAGGGGCGGCATGCCGTGGCGCATGTTCATCTCGATCGGCACCGCGAGCGAGACCTGCGCGCCGACGTCCTTGACCCGCTGCCATGCCGGATCGGCCATGCCGGTCATGTGGATGAACAGGTTGTCCGGTCCGATGCCGATGTGGCCGTTGCCGCCGGTTCCGACCGCCAGCTTGTCGAAGATCGGACGGATGCCGAACGGCGAGAGGATGTGGGCCGCGATCTGCAGATCGAGCTGGCGCCCGATCGTCCAGGACAGGTCGGTCGTCGCATCGCCCAGATAGACCTCGCCGCCCATGATCATGTGGACGAGCTGGTCGCTCGACGAGAACCACTGCTGCTTGATGCGGGGCGCGTCGGTCGGGTACTTGTTGCCGGGGTTGGTGCCGAGGATGTTGGCGCCCGCGCTCTCGAAGAAGCCGAAGGCGGCGCGCCGCCCCGTGTCGAACAGCGCCTGGATCGCGGCGTCCGAGTGCTGCGGCGAGTGATGGATCTGCGAGACGTCGTGCACCGTCGTGACGCCGTCGTCGAGCTGGCTCAGGCCGCCGAACAGCTCGTTGATGTACACGTCCTGCGGGCGGTACACCGGCGCGAACTTCAGCAGGATGAATTCGAAGTAGGTCGTGCTGCCGCTGACCGACCCCGAGCCGTCGTTGATCAGCACCCCGTCGGCGAGAAAGCTGCGCAGCGCGGTCTCGAACTGGTGGTGGTGGGTGTCGATGAAGCCGGGCATCACGATGCGCCCGCGCGCGTCGATCTCGGCGGCGCCGCCGGCGTGCAGGTTGGGCCCGACCGCGACGATCTTCTTGCCTTCGACGAGCACGTCGGCCTGCGCGAAGTCGCCGACCTTCGGGTCCATCGACATCACCGCGCCACCGCGGATGACGTAGCGGCGGCCGCGCTGGCCGCTGTCTTCGGGCTCCCTGGGCTCGCCGGCCGCAGCCGGGCCGGCCGCGAGCAGGTCGAACGCGGTGGCCGCTACCCCGGTCGCGGCCGCGGTCTTGAAGAAATTTCGGCGCGAGCCCGAATGGTCTTGTGGCCGGCCTTCGTCACAGAGTCTGCACATGGCGTTATCCCCTGGTGAATGAGCCGTGCCCAGCCACGACTCGTGGTTGAAGTGCTGCTTGCGCAGTGCTGGGGTGGATCGACTCAGGTCGCGGGTTCGGCAAAGCCGGTTCGCTGCGGCCAGAGATTGCGAAAGGCGTGCACCTGCGTGTTGCCGTACAGGCCGGCGCGCGTGAACGGCTCCTGTGCCAGCCAGGCGAGCGCGGCGGCGCGGTCGGCGAAGTCGATGACGAGCAGGCTGCCGAGCATGGCCTCGCCGTCGTCGCCGGTCAGCGGGCCGGCGAAGGCGATGCGCTCGGCCACCTGCGCGAGGTAGGCCTTGTGCTCGGGTCGCACGCGCGCGCGCAGCGCCGTCGAGCCGGGCCGGTCGGTGAGCATGAAGGCGTACAGCATCGCCGCGTCCCGCTCAGGTCGCCGCGCCGTGTCTGCGGCGCAGCACCTGCGCCGCCTCGACCATCGCGCGCAGCTTGCCCACCGCGGTGGCGCGCGGCAGGTACTTCATGCCGCAGTCGGGCGCGAGGATCACGTTCTCGGGCTTCACGTAGGGCAGGGCGCGCTCGATGCGCTGCACGATCGTCTCGACCGACTCGACGGCCGGGTCCGACAGGTCGATGCAGCCGACCATCACGCGCTTGCCGTCGAGTGCCGCGAGCGCCGAGCAGTCGAGGTGCGATTGCGCGGTCTCGATCGACACCTGCCGGCAACTGCACTGCGCGAGCTCGGGCAGGAACGAGTAGCCGCTCGGCCGCTCGTGGATGATCGCCGCGTAGCCGAAGCAGATGTGCACCGCGGTCGTGCCGGTCACGCCGTCGAGCGCGCGGTTCAGCGCCGCCAGGCCGTAGCGGCGCGCCTTCTCGGGCCGTGCCTGCATGTAGGGCTCGTCGATCTGGACCACGTCGGCACCGGCGGCGAACAAGTCCCTGATCTCGGCGTTGACGGCGTCGGCGTAGTCCATCGCCGCCTCTTCCTCGCTCGCGTAGAAGTCGTTCTGCGCCTGCTGCAGCATCGTGAACGGGCCGGGCACGGTGATCTTCACCATGCGCGTGGTGTTGGCGCGCAGGAACTTCAGGTCGTCGACCTCGACCGCGTGCCGGCGGCGGATCTTGCCGACGATGCGCGGTACCGGGTTCGGGTGGCCGGAGCGGTCGAGCGCGCTGCCCGGGTTGTCGAGGTCGACGCCGTCGAGCGCGGTCGCGAAACGGTTCGAG
>JAYSLR010000386.1:0-3445 GCA_043725365.1 Rhizobacter sp.
GCCGCTTCCTCGGTTTCGCGGTGGCCGGCTGCGAGCCCGACGAGATGGGCATCGGCCCGGTGTTCGCGGTGCCGAAGGTGCTGAAGAAGCTCGGCCTGACGGTCGCCGACATCGACCTGTGGGAACTCAACGAAGCCTTCGCGGTGCAGGTGCTGTACTGCGCCGACACCTTGGGCATCCCGATGGACCGCCTGAACGTCAATGGCGGCGCGATCGCGGTCGGCCACCCGTACGGCGTCAGCGGCCAGCGCCTGACCGGCCACGCGCTGATCGAGGGCAAGCGCCGCGGCGCGAAGCGCGTCGTCGTGACGATGTGCATCGGCGGTGGCATGGGCGCGGCCGGCGTGTTCGAGGTGCTCTGACCGGCCCTGGTCGATGGACACGCTGCGCACCCCGGACGGACGCTTCGGGAACCTCCCGGGGTTTCCGTTCGCGCCGCACTACGTCGACGACCTGCGCGAGTTCGAGGGCTTGCGCGTGCACTATGTCGACGTCGACGACGGCGGCGCCGCGCCGGTCACCGCGCTGTGCCTGCACGGGAACCCGACGTGGGGCTACCTGTATCGCCAGATGATCCCGGTGTTCCGCAGCGCCGGGCTGCGTGTCGTCGCGCCGGACCTGATCGGTTTCGGCCGCTCCGACAAGCCGGTCGTTCCGGGCTGGCACACGTTCGAGCGCCATCGCGAGATGCTGCTGCGTTTCGTCGAGCGGCTCGATCTGCGCAATACCCTGCTCGTCGTGCAGGACTGGGGCGGGCTGCTCGGCCTGACGCTGCCGATGGCGATGCCGGAGCGCTTCACGCGGCTGCTGGTGATGAACACCGGCCTGGGCACCGGGCAGGTCACCGAGGGCTTCCGCCAGTGGCGGGCGTATTCGAACAGCCAGGCCGACCTGCCGGTCGGCCGCCTGATCCAGCGCGGCAAGCCCGACCTGAGCGGCGCCGAGGTCGCGGCCTACGATGCACCGTTTCCCGAGCCCCGCTACAAGGCCGCGTTGAAGGCGTTCCCGAACCTGGTGCCCGACGGTGCCGACGCGCCCGGCGCGGCGCTCAGCCGCGAGGCCGGGGCGTTCTGGCGCGAACGCTGGAACGGGGACAGCTTCATGGCGATCGGCATGCAGGACCCGGTGCTCGGCGAGGTGCCGATGCGCGCGCTGCAGAAGGCGATCCGGGGTTGCCCGGCGCCGATGGAAGTCGCCGAGGGCGGTCATTTCGTGCCGGAGTGGGGCGGCCCGATCGCCGCGGCGGCGCTCGTGCATTTCGGGCTCGCCGGCGCATGAGCTCGCCGGGCCGCCCCAAGAGCGAATACCGGAGTGCGCAGCACGAAGGTACTCCAGTGACCGCGGGCCTTCACGACATCACGGATTCACGATGAGCTACCGCCAGACCACCGACTTCCTGCTCTACGACTGGCTCGATGTCGAATCGCTGCAGCAGCGCCCGCGCTTCGCCGATCACTCGCGCGAGACCTTCACGTCGGTGATGGATACCTGCGAGAAGATCGCGCGCGAGAAGTACGCGCCGTTCAACCGCCAGGCGGACACCGAGGAGCCGTGGTTCGACGGCGACAAGGTGCATCTGCCCGAGGCCAGCCACGCGGCCGCGAAGGCCTATGCCGAGTCCGGCATGCTCGCCGCCGCACAGGACTACGAGATCGGCGGCATGCAACTGCCCTGCGTCGTCGAGATGGCCGCGAACAGCTTCTTCTCGAAGGCCGGCATCGGCATCGGCGGCGGCGGCATGCTGACCAGCGGCAACGCCAACCTGCTGATGGTGCACGGCACGAAGATGCAGCAGGACGTGTTCGCGAAGCACGAGTTCGCCGGTCGCTTCAGCGGCACGATGTGCCTGAGCGAGCCGCAGGCCGGCTCCAGCCTGTCCGACGTGGTGACGCGCGCGACACCCGACGGCACCGATTTCGAGAGCGACCCGCTCGGCGCGCGCTACCGGCTGCGCGGCAACAAGATGTGGATCAGCAACGGCGAGCACGAGCTGACCGAGAACATCATCCATCTCGTGCTCGCGAAGATCCCCGGGCCCGACGGCAAGCTGATTCCCGGCACGAAAGGCATCTCGCTGTTCATCGTGCCGAAGAAGCTAGTTGGAACCGATGGCCGGCTGACCGGCGAGCGCAACGACGTCGCGCTCGCCGGGCTGAACCACAAGCTCGGTTACCGCGGCATCCCGAACACGCTGCTGAACTTCGGCGAAGGCAAGTACCCGGTGCGCGGCTCGGCCGGCGGTGGACTGGACGGCGCCGGTGCCGGCGCCATCGGCTACCTGGTCGGCAAGCCCCACGAGGGCCTGCGCTGCATGTTCCACATGATGAACGAGGCGCGCATCGCGGTCGGCCTGGGCGCGACGATGCTCGGCTATGCGGGCTACGAGGCCTCGCTCGATTACGCGAAGAACCGGCCGCAGGGCCGGCCGATGGGCCTCGGCGGCAAGGATGCGTCGAAGCCGCAGATCCCGATCATTGGGCACGCCGACGTGAAGCGCATGCTGCTGGCGCAGAAGAGCTACTGCGAAGGTGCGCTCGCGCTCGAGCTCTATTGCGCGCGCCTCGTCGACGAGCAGGCCACCGGCGCGCCCGAGGCTGTGGCGCAGGCGTCGCTGCTGCTCGAGATGCTGACGCCGATCGCGAAGAGCTGGCCCAGCGAGTGGTGTCTCGAGGCGAACAGCCTGGCGATCCAGGTGCATGGCGGCTACGGGTACACGCGAGACTTCCCGGTCGAGCAGTACTGGCGCGACAACCGCCTGAACATGATCCACGAGGGCACGCACGGCATCCAGGCGCTCGACCTGCTCGGCCGCAAGGTCGTGATGCAGGGCGGCGCTGGCCTCGAACTGCTCGCCGCGAAGATCGGCGCGACGATCGGGCGCGCGCAGGCGAACCCGGCGCTCGCCGAGCACGCCGCCGCGCTGGCGGCGGCGCTGCAGCAGCTCGGCAGCGCGACCCATGCGGCGTGGGCCACCGGCAGCCCCGACGAGGCGCTCGCGAACGCGACACCGTACCTGCAGGCTTTCGGTCACACGGTGCTGGCGTGGATCTGGCTCGATGTCGCGTTGTGCGCGCAGCCGAAGCTCGGCCAGGGCGCGGCCGATGCCGATGCCGATGCGCTGCTGCACGGCAAGCTCGCCGCCTGCATGTACTTCTTCCGCTACGAGCTGCCGAAGACCGGTGCGTGGCTGCAGGTCGTCGAGACGCGCGATCCGACCTGCCGCACCATGGACGAGGGCTGGTTCTAGCATGGGCAGCACCGCGTCGAGGAAGGTCGGGACCTGGATATGGGTACTGATCTACGGGGGCCTGATCCTGCTCGGGCTGGGCTGGTCGGTGCAGCGCAGCGACGCATCGCTCGGCTGGGGCATCGCGGCGGTCGGGGTCGTCGGGATCGTGATCGGCTCGGTGCTGGTCTGGGTCCGGTCGCGGATGAAGAATTGAAC
>JAYSLR010000387.1:0-2723 GCA_043725365.1 Rhizobacter sp.
GCTGTGGATGAGCCAAAACTTCGGCTTCATCGACCTGGCCGATCGCTTCTGCACCGGCTCGTCGATCATGCCGCAGAAGAAGAACCCCGACGTGCCCGAGCTCGCGCGCGGCAAGACCGGCCGCGTCGTCGGCCACCTGATGGGCCTGATCACGCTGATGAAGGGCCAGCCGCTGGCCTACAACAAGGACAACCAGGAAGACAAGGAGCCGCTGTTCGACAGCGTCGACACGCTGAAGGACACGCTGCGCATCTTCATCGAGCTGGTCGCCGGCATCACCGTCAAGCCCGAGGCGATGGAACGTGCCGCACTGCGCGGCTACGCGACCGCGACCGACCTGGCCGACTACCTCGTCAAGAAGGGCCTGCCGTTCCGCGACGCGCACGAGGTCGTCGCACACGCCGTCAAGCTCGCGATCCAGCGCGGCGTGGACCTGGCCGAGCTGCCGCTGGAGACGCTGCAGTCGTTCAACCCGGCCATTGCCGACGATGTCTACGCGGTGCTGAGCCTGCGCGGCTCGCTGAACGCGCGCAACCTGCTCGGCGGCACCGCGCCGGCGCAGGTGCGGGCGCAGATCGCGCGCCACCAGGCGCGACTGGCCTGACGGGTCAATTCAGAGCCACGACAATCAGCTCGTTCACAGGCCCCAGGAGATCCCCATGAATCCCTCACGAATGTTCGCGCTCGCCGTCACGGCGGCGGCGCTGGTGTATGCACCGTTCGCCTCGGCCCAGGCGTCCGCGCCGTCGCGCGCCGAAGTCAAGGCCGAAACCAAGGCCGCGGTGAAGGCCGGGGCCACCACCCCGGCCGGCGAGGGTGCCGGTCCGGTCGCCAAGACCTCCGGTGCCAAATCGACGAAGACGCGCGCCGAGCGCAAGGCCGAGACGCTGCAGGCGCGCAAGAACGGCGAGCTCCGACCGTCGGCCGGCTCACCCGACTACCCCAAGCCCTCGACGAGCACCAAGACCCGCGCGCAGCGCAAGGCCGAGACACGGCAGGCCCGCAAGGAAGGCAAGCTCGCGCCGGCCGGCGAAGGGCCGGCCAGCCCGAGCAAGTAGGACGGCGTGTTCCACGCAACCGGGCTCGGCGCGCGGGCGCTGCACGTGCGCCCGGCGCGGCGCCGCGCGCCTCACGACAGCGCCGGCCGGGCGCGGAACGGCACGCGGTACAGCCACAGTCGCCGGCCGTCGGCGCACTCGATGACCTTGGTCGGCGCGAAGCCGGGCGCGTCGAACTCGAGGCTGACCAGCCACGCGCCGGGGCGCAGTTCGCGCGTCGCCTTCTCGGCCGCGCGGTCCATGCTCTCGGGGCGCTGGAAGACGTAGACGAGGTCGCAGCCGGACCAGTCGGCGGCCCAGATGTCGCCGCGCCGCACCTGCGCGAAGCGGCAGCGCCAGGCGCACGCCAGGCGCAGCGGCCAGCTCCATTCCAGCCCCTGCAGCGCGGCGTCGGGGTATTCGCGGTGCAACTCGCGCAGCCCGTCGCCGAGGCCGCAGCCGGCGTCGAGCACGCGCGCGTTCGGCGCCAGCGGCGCGAGCACGGCCAGGCCGTCGAGCGCGCCGGCGGGGGTCGGGAACAGCGGCGCGTCGCGCCAGGCATTGAGCGGGTAGACCAGCGCGAGCAGCGCCAGCGGCAGCAGCCAGCCCCAGGCCGGCATCGCCGCGGCCAGGCCCGACGCCGCCAGCGACAGCGGGAAGCCGGCCGCGACGAAGATGCGCCGCCACGGCGTCGTGCCCAGCAGGCTCAGCGCCGCGCCGAGCGCGACGGCCGCCGCGATCGCGACCGCCTGCGGCGCGCCGGCCGACCCCAGCAGCGTGAACAGCGCCCAGCCCAGGGCCCAGGCCAGCAGCGCGGGCAGCGGCCAGGTCAGGCGCAGGCCGAACATGACCTCTCACACTCTCAGAACTTGAACGCGAGCCGCACGCCGCCCCAGTGGCGACCGTGGACGGTGATCGGCGCGGCCGCTTCCTTCATCACGATGAACTGGCCGCCGCCCATGTCGCGGCGGTAGGTCTGCAACAGGAACGGCCGCTCGTTGCGCGCCGACGCAAGGCCGGTGCGGTCGGCGAAGATGCGGCGGTAGCGGCTGTTCGCGGTGTCCCAGGCGAGGTCGCCGCGCTGCGGATTGTTGTACTTCCGGTTGTGCGTGGCGACGTAGCCGTTGAGATCCACCGCGATGCAGAACACGACCTTCGGGCTCAGCGTCAGCGCCTGCTCCTGCACCGGCGGGAACAGCTGGTCGGCGAGCGCGACGAAGCGCGTCGTGTGCTGGGCCGGGTTGGTGTTCGGGATCGGCTGGTAGGCCTCGTCGAACAGATGTGCCGACGCGATCGTGCCGGCGGCCAGCGCCGCCTCGAGCAGGCCGCTGATCTGCGCGGCGGCGTCGATCGCGGCGTTGATGTAGGGCGTGTCCTCGGTCTCGATGCCGCAGTCGGCGACGAGTTCGATCAGGTCTTCCGAGACATCGAGGAAGGTCTCGCTGCGCTTCATCGCCGCGCCCAGCGCCCGGCCGGTCTGGCCCATCTCGGCGGCGATCGCGGTCATCTGCGCATCCAGGCCGCCGCAGATCGCCGCGCTGCGCCCGGCCGCCTCGATGATGCTCGCGACCGCGCCCTGCACGTCGCCGAGCGCACGGTGGAATTCGCCCTTGCCGGCCTGGCGAGCGTCGACCTGGATCTCGCGCGCGAGCGCATCGACGCGCTTGTCGAGCACGCCGACGGTGC
>JAYSLR010000388.1:0-6848 GCA_043725365.1 Rhizobacter sp.
GTCGCGAGCGGCCTGCAGCTGGACGCGAGCAAGCCGCTGGGCGCCCGGCACACGCTGCGCGGCGGCGTCTTCGTGCAGCGCGAGCGCGGCTCGACCGCGAACGCGTCGACGGTGTTCTCGGCCGACGCCGCCGGCAACCCCACCAGCGACGTGCCGCTGACGATCCAGGACGACAGCCGGATCAAAGGCCCCCTGTTCGGTGCCTACCTGCAGGACGAATGGCAGCCGACGAAGGCACTGACGGTCAACTACGGCCTGCGCTACGACCAGGTGGCCACGGTCGTCGACGAATCGCAGTGGAGCCCGCGCGTCGGCCTGGTCTACCAGCTCGGCAGCGACACGCGCGTGCACGCCGGCTACGCGCGCTACTTCACGCCGCCGCCGACCGAGAAGATCGACACCACCTCGGTGCAGAAATTCCTCGGCACGACGAACGCGCTGCCGTCGGACGCGAACACCGCGGTGCGCTCGGAACGCTCGAACTACTTCGACCTCGGCGTCTCGCACCAGCTGACGCCGCGCATCACGCTCGGCGCCGACGCCTACTACCGCCAGGTGAGCCACCTGCAGGACGAGGGCCAGTTCGGCAACGCGCTGATCTACTCGGCCTTCAACTACGCGCAAGGCCGGATCTACGGCGTCGAGCTGTCCGGCTCGTACAAGGACGAGCGCCTGTCGGCGTATGCGAACCTGAGCCTGAGCTCGGCGATGGGCCTGGGACTCGAGACCGGCCAGTTCAACTTCGACGCCGGCGAGCTTGCCTACATCCAGAACCACTGGGTGCACCTGGACCACGAGCAGCGGCTCGCCGCGTCGGCCGGCGTGTCGTACCGGCTCGGCGACGGCACCGTGGTCGGCGGCGACGCGCTGGTCGGCAGCGGCTTGCGGCGCGGCTTCGCGAACACCGAGCACCTGCCGGGCTTCGTCCAGGTCAACGCCTCGGCGTCGCGCGGCTTCGACAACGCGGCCTTCGGCAAGTTCGAGCTGCGGCTGTCGGCGATCAACCTGTTCGATCGCCGCTACGAGCTGCGCGACGGCAGCGGCATCGGCGTCGGCGCACCGCAGTACGCGCCGCGGCGCACGCTGTACCTGGCCTTCAGCAAGCCGTTCACGTTCTGACACGCGGCAGGCGGCACGCGCCCGCTCGATGCCATGCCAGAATGACGCGAATGACGCACTCGACACGGCGCGGCGCGGTTCTGGCGCTGATCGCGGCAGGCCTGCTGAGCGGGCTGGCCGCACGGCCGGCACGGGCGCTCGACGCCCCGACCGGCAAGGTGCTGCTGACCGTCAGCGGCAGCTTGGCGCAGGCCAACGACCACGGCGCCGCATCGTTCGACCTGGCGCTGCTGCAGAGGCTGCCACAGACGAGCTTCTCGACCAGGACGCCCTGGTACCCCACGCCGCGCAGGTTCAGCGGCGTGCTGCTGCGCGACCTGCTCGCCGGTGTCGGCGCGGCGCCGGGCGCGGCGGTCAAGGCGGTCGCGCTGAACGACTACCGCGTCGACATCCCGGCCGACGACGCGATCCACCACGGCGCGCTGCTCGCCTACCTGCTCGACGACAAGCCGATGTCGGTGCGCGAGAAGGGCCCGCTGGTGATCGTCTACCCGTTCGACGACAAGCCCGAGTTGCGCAACGCCGTGCACTACAGCCGCGCGATCTGGCAGCTCAGGAGCCTCGAAGTCAAATGACCCCGAGCACCGAGATCCAGCCCCAGCCGCGGCGGATCTGGCTGTTCGCGGTGGTCGGCGTGCTGGCACTGGTGCTGCTCGCGATCGGCTACGTGCAGTGGCGCCAGTTCAAGCTGCTCGACGCTGCCGCGCACTACCAGAACGATGCGCTCGGCTGGAGCTTCTCGCAGCTCGAGAGCGAGCAGCTGCGCCTGCGCAACGAGCTGCAGCTGTACGTCGACGACCCGGTGCGCACCGACGCCGACAAGGTGCAGCTGCGCTACGACATCTTCGTCAGCCGCGTCAGCCTGGTCGACCATGAGCGCGCGGCCGGCATCATGCGCGACCAGGCCGCGTACCGGCCCGCGATCGCGCAGGTCCGCGCCTTCGTCAAGGCCGCCGACCGAACCCTCGGCGCCGTGCCCGCCGCCCCGATGACGCCGGCCATCGGCACCGAGCTGCTCGGCATGCTGGACGCGCTCAACGCCCCGCTGCACGACCTGTCGCTCGGCGCCTCGCACCTGCTCTACCAGCGTGCCGTGGAGCGCAACGACGCGGTGCGCCAGCAGAACGAGCTGAGCATCGCGCTGACGGTGTTCCAGTGCCTGCTGCTGTTCGCGCTCGCGGTGATCGTGCTGCGCCAGCTGCGCGCGCTGACCGAGCGCCGGCGCAGCCTGGAGGCGCTCGCCGACAGCCTGCACGCGGCGCGCCAGGACGCCGAGGCCGCGAGCCGGGCGAAGAGCGCCTTCCTCGCCAACATGAGCCCGAGATCCGCACGCCGTTCCACGGCCTGCTCGGCATGATGTCGCTGCTGCAGGAGGGCGGGTTGTCGCCGCAGCAGGCGGCCTACCTCGACACCGCGCGCGAGTCGGCACAGCACCTGCTGACGATCCTGAACGACATCCTCGACATCTCGCAGCTCGAGTCGGGCCACCTGCATGTGGCGCCGCAGACCGTCGACCTGCCGCAGCTGATCGCGCAGGTCGAGGCGCTGATGCGTGCGCAGGCGCAGGCGAAGGGTCTCGCGCTCGAGGTCGAGGTCGAACCCGATGTGCCGCGCTGGGTGCGGGCCGACCCGACGCGCGTCAAGCAGATCCTGTTCAACCTGCTGAGCAACGCGCTGAAGTTCACCAGCATCGGTGCGGTCCGGCTGCGCGTCGCGATGGCCGGGGACGACGCGTCGGGGCGGCTCGACTTCAGCGTCGCCGACACCGGCATCGGCATGGACGAGGCCACGCTCGCCCGGCTGTTCCAGCGCTTCATGCAGGGGGACCAGAGCCCGTCGCGGCGCGCCAGCGGCGCGGGGCTCGGGCTGGAGATCTCGCGCGACCTGGCGCGCCTGATGGGCGGCGACATCACGGTGCGCAGCGCGCCCGGCGTGGGCAGCACGTTCATCGCGTCGCTGCCGCTGCCGTCGGTCAGCCCGCCGGCGCTCGCCGACGACGCGGCCGACGCGCCGCGCGCCGACCACACGCGCCCGTTGCGCGTGCTGGTGGCCGAGGACCACCCGGTGAACCGCGCCTACCTCGAGGCGGTGCTCGAAAGGCTCGGCCACCACGCGGTGTTCGCCGCCGACGGCGCGGGCGCGGTGCGGGCGGTCGAGGCCCAGCCGCCCGACGCCGATTTCGATGTCGTGCTGATGGACCTGCACATGCCCGGCATGGACGGCTTCACCGCGACGCGCGCGATCCGCGCGATGCCGCCACCGCGCGGCCGCGTGCCGATCGTCGCGCTGACGGCCGACGCGTTCCAGGCCTCGCGCCACCTGGCCCGCGAGGCCGGCATGGACGGCTTCCTGATCAAGCCCGCGCACCTGCCGCAGCTGCGCGAGGCGCTCGTGCGCTACGGCGGCGCGGCGGGCTCCACAGGCGCCGCCACGATCAACGCCACCGCCACCGATGCGGCCGGTTCGCTGCTCGACCTCGCGACCGTCGCCGACGTGCGCGAGGCGCTCACGCCGGGCAAGTACGGCGAGCTGCTCGCCAGCTTCTTCGCCGGGCGCGCGCGGCTCGTCGCCGAACTGCGCGACGCGACGCGGCCTGCGCTGCACGCCGAGCTGCGCAGCCGCGCGCATGCGCTGAAGGGCGCGGCGCTGAGCCTGGGCTTGCGCAGCGTCGGCGTGCGCGCCGCGCAACTGCAGGCGCAGGCCCCCGATGCGCCGCCGGCCACGCTGACCCGCCTGATCGACGAGCTCGAACACCAGTTCGACGCGAGCGTCGACGAATGCCTGGAGCGCGGCCTGATGCCCGGCGCCTCGGCCGCCGTCACACGACCAGCGGCTCCGGCTCCAGCCTGATGCCGAAGCGGCCGTAGACGCTCTCCTGGATGGCGCCGGCCAGCAGCATCACCTCCGAGCCGATCGCGCCGCCGCGGTTCACCAGCACCAGCGCCTGCTTCTCGTAGACGCCGGCCTGGCCCACGCTCTTGCCCTTCCAGCCACAGGCGTCGATCATCCAGCCGGCGGCGAGCTTGATGCTGCCGTCGGGCAGCGGGTAGTGCACGACCTCGGGATCGCGGCCGATGATGTCGCGGCACTGCTCGGGCGTGACAACCGGGTTCTTGAAGAAGCTGCCGGCGTTGCCCAGCACCAGCGGGTCGGGCAGCTTGGCGCGGCGGATCGCGCAGACCCAGTCGGCCACCTGTTGCGCGCTCGGCGCGCGGATGCCGGTCTCGGCGATCTTGCGTTCGAGGTCGAGGTAGCCGAGCACCGGCTGCCACGGCTTGGGCAGCCGGAACCGGACGCGCGTGATCACGGTGCGATTCGCGAGCGCGTGCTTGAACACGCTGTCGCGGTAGCCGAAGGCGCAGCGCTCGGCGCGCAGGGTCGAGGTCCGGCCGGTGACCAGGTCGACCACATCGAGCGACTCGAAACGGTCCTTCAGCTCGACCCCGTAGGCGCCGATGTTCTGCACCGGCGCGGCGCCGACCGTGCCCGGGATCAGCGCGAGGTTTTCCAGCCCCGGCCAGCCCTGCGCCAGCGTGTGCGCGACGAACCCGTGCCACGGTTCGCCGGCGCCGGCCTCGACGATCCAGGCATCGGCGCGCTCCTCGACGAGGCGGATGCCGCGCACCTCGACCTTGACGACGAGCTGCGGCATGTCGTGCGTCAGGATGATGTTGCTGCCGCCGCCGAGCACGAACTTCGGCGCAGTGCCGAGTTGCGGGTGGTCGACGACGCGGCGCACGTCGGCGTCGCTCGCGACGCGCACCAGCGTGCCCGCCACTGCGGGCAGGCCGAAGCTGTTGTAGGGTTTGAGGCTCACGCCCCGCTCGATTTGCATGCCACAATTTTGACCTAGTGGAGCCCCTCGCCGAGCGAGTACGCTCGGCGATCCCCCGAGGGGATGCGGGCCGGCTTGGGAGCGGCCCGGCGCTCGGCCCGCCGCCGTCTCCACCATCGGTCATCTTTCGAGCCCATCATGCCCAGCTTCGACACCGTTCTAGAACCCAACCTCGTGGAAGTGCGCAACGCGGTCGACCAGACCGCCAAGGAGATCGGCACGCGCTTCGATTTCAAAGGGTCTTCGGCCCGCGTCGAGCTGAAGGAGAAGGAGCTGACGGTCTGGGCCGACAGCGACTTCCAGATCGGCCAGGTGCTGGACATCCTGATCACCAAGCTGACCAAGCGCAGCGTCGACATCCGCTTCCTTGACCGCAGCGCCAAGATCGAGAAGATCGGCGGCGACAAGGTCAAGCAGCTGATCGTTGTGAAGAACGGCATCGATTCCGACACCGCTAAGAAGATCCAGAACTTCGTCAAGCAGAGCAAGATGAAGGTGCAGGCCGCGATCCAGGGCGACGTGGTGCGGGTGACCGGCGCCAAGCGCGACGACCTGCAGGCTGCGATGGCGCTGATCCGCAAGGAGATCGCCGACGCGCCGCTGTCGTTCACGAACTTCCGCGACTGAGCGATGCGCTGGCTCGCCGCGATCGCATGGCTGCTCGCGGTGCCGGCGTTCGGGCAGAACGTCTCGTTGAGCGGGAGCCTGGGCAGCAAGGCGCTGCTGGTGATCGACGGCACGCCGCGCACCGTCGGCGTCGGCGCGACCGTGCAGGGCGTCAGGCTGGTCGCGGTGAGCGGCAACGACGCCGTCGTCGAGGTCCGGGGCAAGCGCCTGACGCTGGTCATGGGCGGCGCGCAGGTCAACCTCGGGGGCGCGGCCAGCGAGGGAGCGGGTTCGCAGATCGTGCTCAGCGCCGACAGCGGCGGCCACTTCTTCTCCAGCGGCGCCATCAACGGCAGGCCGGCGAACTTCCTGGTCGACACCGGCGCCACCTTCGTCTCGATGGGCGCGGCGCAGGCGCAGCAACTCGGTATCGACTTCGCCAAGGGCCAGCGCGGCGTCAGCGACACCGCCAACGGCCCGATGGTGGTCTACAAGGTCAAGCTCGCCTCGGTGCGGGTCGGCGACGTGCTGCTCTACGACGTCGACGGGCTCGTCAGCCAGCAACCGATGGAGGCCGTGCTGCTCGGCAACAGCTTCCTGACCCGCTTCCAGATGAGGCGCGAGAATGACACGATGACCCTGACCCGGCGCTACTGACCCGCCCCTGTCGCAGCAGGGACAGCAGAAAAGTGCACGGTCGTGCTAAAACCCTGCGCTACCGACCGCAACCCCGTCGATCAGCCCGGAGACCAGCCGCGATGGACCTCAATTTCACCCCCGAAGAACAAGCCTTCCGCGAGCAGATCCGCGCCTGGGTGGCCGAGAACCTGCCGAAGGACATCAGCCACAAGGTGCACAACGCGCTGCGCCTGAGCAAGGAGGATCTGCAGCGCTGGGCGCGCATCCTCGGCGCGAAGGGCTGGCATGGCTGGGGCTGGCCGCAGGCGTTCGGCGGCCCGGGCTGGAACGCGATCCAGAAGCACCTGTTCGAAGAGGAATGCGCGCTGGCGGGTGCGCCGCGCGTGATCCCGTTCGGCCCGGTGATGGTGGCGCCGGTGATCATGGCCTTCGGCACCAAGGCGCAGCAGCAGCGCTTCCTGCCGGACATCATGAGCGGCAAGGTCTGGTGGAGCCAGGGCTACAGCGAGCCGGGTTCGGGCTCCGACCTCGCGTCGGTCAAGACCAAAGCCGAGCGCAAGGGCGACTACTACCTCGTCAACGGCCAGAAGACCTGGACCACGCTCGGCCAGCACGGCGACTGGATCTTCTGCCTGGTGCGCACCAGCAA
>JAYSLR010000389.1:0-12189 GCA_043725365.1 Rhizobacter sp.
GAGTTCGTCAACGCCGGCGTGATCGTCTCGTGCGCCGAGCAGGGCCTGCTGCGGGCCGCGATCGAGCTCGACGAGGCGCGGCTGCTCGCGCTCGACCCGGCCGCCGACCTGGCCGGCATCCGCGCCGCACTCGCGGCGATCCCGCTGATCTGCGCGGGCGGCGAAGCGGCGGGCGCGCTCGGGCGGCTCTCGACGCGCGAGCGCTTTCACTGGCTGGTCGCGCCGCGCAGTTCGGCGATCCAGACCTCGGCGGTGCACACCGGACGCTGCGCCGCACCGGGCCTGATGCTCGAGCAGCTGATGCGAAAGATGGTTCGCAGCCCGCCGGGCGCGGTCGGTCAGGGCGCGTCGTAGTTCGCCATGGCCTCGCCCAGGCGCACCGCACGGCCCGGTGCCCAGCCCGAAGCGAATTGCAGCGGCCCGTTCGGGAACAGCATCACGACCGTCGATCCGAGCAGGAAGCGCCCCATCTCGTCGCCCTGCTTCAACTCGACCGCCGCATCGTCGTAGCGCCATTCGCGCAGTCGCGACGAGCGCGGCGGGTTCACGACGCCGTGCCACACCGTCGCCATGCTGCCGACGATGGTCGCGCCCACCAGGGTCAGCACGAACGGCCCGCGCGCCGAGTCGAACACGCAGACGACGCGCTCGTTGCGCGCGAACAGGCCGGGTACGCCGCGCGCCGTGGTCGGGTTCACCGAGAACAGGTCGCCCGGCACATGGATCATGCGCAGCAGCCGGCCGTCGCAGGGCATGTGGATGCGGTGGTAATCCTTCGGGCTCAGGTACAGCGTCGCGAAGTGGCCGTTCTCGAACTGCGCCGCGAGCGCAGCGTCGCCGCCGACCAGCGCGGTCGTCGAGTAGTCGTGGCCCTTGGCCTGCAGGATCTGGTCGCGCCGGATCACGCCGAACTGGCTGATCGCGCCGTCCACCGGGCACACCAGGTCGGCCGGCGCGAGCGGGCGCGCGCCGGCCTTCAGCGCGCGCGTGAAAAACTCGTTGAAGCTCGCGTAGCTCGCGAGATCCGGGTTCGCGGCCTCGCTCATGTCGACGCCGTACTTGGCGACGAACCAGCGGATCAGCTTCGTCGTGCGCGCACCCCAGCGGCGCGACGCGCGCCAGCCGGCATAGATCGTCAACGCCCGCTTCGGCAGCAGGTATTGCGGAAGTACTTTGAGGCGATCGAACACGGGCGGCGGGGCGGATGGCGAAGCGCGCGATTGTATCGGCGCGGTTCGCGCGGCGCGCCGCCGGGCCGATCAGTCGCTCGTGCTCAACAGCTCGCCGAACCCTTGCCACTGCGTCCCGGTGAACCGGGCCAGCTGGCCCTGCTCGACCAGGAAGAAATCGTTCGGCCCGGAGTTCAGCGCCATGCCCGGTAGCAGCAACGGCAGCTTCAGGTTCTTGATGTTGGCGGCCTGCTTCATCACGTTCTCGCGCGTCAGGTCGTTGCCGCACTGCTTCAGGATCTGCACCATCGTCTGCGCCGCGAGGTAGGCGTACAGGTTGGACGCGTCCTTCGGGTCGCCCTCGCGGTAGTACCGACCCATGAACGCGCGCCACTCCAGCATGCCCGGATCGTCCTTCCACTGGGGGTCATTGGGGTCCTTGTAGTACTGCAGCGTCAGCAGCCCGACCGACTTGTCCAGCCCGGCCGGCGTCAGCACCGAACCGACCGAGGCGCTGACGTTGTTGATGATGTGCAGCGGCTTCCAGCCCGAGTCGAAGGCCTTGCGCACCGCCTGAGCGCCGAACTTCGGCGTCGTGATGTTGATGAAGGTGTCGGCGCCGGAACCCTGCAGCGTCAGGATCTGCGAATCGACGGTCGGGTCCGACACCTCGTACGTCGCCTCGGCGACGATCATCTTCGCGCCCTTCGCGCCCAGGCCTTCCTTGACGCCCTTGAGCACGTCTTTGCCGTAGTCGTCGTTCTGGTACAGGATCGCGATCTTCGCGGCAGGCTTGTTCTTCAGCAGGTATTTCGCGTAGATCTGGCCCTCGGCCTGGTAACTCAGGTTGAAGCCGATCGTCCACGGGTAGTTCTTCGGGTCGGCCCACTTGGTCGCGCCGGTGGCCAGCAGCAGGTGCGGCACGCGCTTGCTGTTGACGTACTTGTGGATCGCCGAGTTGCTCGGCGTGCCCAGGCACTGGAACAGCGCCAGCACCTCGTCCTGCTCGACCAGCTTGCGCACCTGCTCGACCGCCTTCGGCGGGCTGTAGCCGTCGTCCAGGCTGATCAGGTTCACCTTGCGGCCATTGATGCCGCCCTGCTCGTTGATCATCTTGAAATAGGCCTGCTCGGCCTTGCCGATCGTGCCGTAGGCGGAGGCCGGGCCGCTGTACGGCATCGTCTGGCCGAGCTTGATCTCGGTGTCGGACGCGCCGGGGCCGTACTTCTTCTGGGCCAGCGCTGGCGTGCCGATGCCGGCCAGCGTGGCGGCACCGGCGATCAGCGCGGTGCGACGGTTCGAACTGAACTTCTTCATGATGTCTCCTTCAATTGTCAGGAACAAATCGGCTTCGGCCGCAGGCCGTGAACCGGACGAGGACACACAGACTCAACGATCGCGGCGACGCCGCAGCCGACCGGCCAGGATCCGTAGGAACCCTGCGACGCCGGTCGGCATCACGTACATGAACACGATCAGGAAGATGCCGTAGATCGCCCACGGCGCCGCCTTCGAGATCTGGTCGGCGATGTTCGGAATGAACTGGATGAAGATGCCGCCGTAGATCGCCCCCGAGATCGACGCCAGCCCGCCGATCACGACACCGACGACCAGCGAGATCGACAGGAAGAAGCTGAACGAATCCGGCGCGACGAACTGGATCACGATCGCGCCGAGCGCACCGGCGATGCCGGTGTACATCGCCGAGACGCCGAAGGTCATCGACTTGACCATCGCGGTGTTGACGCCCATCGCGCGCGCCGCGATCGGCTGGTCGCGGATCGCCACCATCGCCCGGCCGATGCGCCCGCGCAGCAGGTTCCAGCCGATCGCGAACAGCGCCAGCGCGAACGCGAGCACCACGAAGTAGAGCCACTGATCCTGCGACAGCCCGGTCCAGGGCGGCGCATCGGGCTTGACGATGACGATGCCCTGCACGCCGCCGGTCCATTCCTCCAGCCCCTTGTACTTCAGCAGCTGCGGCATTGCCACCGCGAGCGCGAAGGTCGCCAGCGCCAGGTACACACCCTCGAGCCGCAGCGCCGGGAGCCCGAACAGGAAGCCCGCGACCAGGCACACCGCGCCGGCCACCGGAACCGTCAGCCAGTACGGCACGCCGAACTTGTCCATCAGGATCGCCGCCGTGTAGGCCCCGATCGCGTAGAAGGCGCCGTGGCCGAGCGAAATCTGGCCGTTGTAGCCGGTCAGCATGTTCAGGCCCAGCAGCGCGATCGCATAGACCAGCGCGAGCGTGAACTGGAACACCCGGTAGTTGCTGACGACGAAGGGCAGCGCACAGGCCACGGCGAGCACCAGCGCCAGGCCGATGATCTGGCCGCGGCTCAGCGCCGGGCGGTGGTTCGACGGATCCTGCTCGGCCATGGTTCAGACCCGCGTCACGAGAACCTTGCCGAACAGCCCCGAGGGCCGCACGACCAGCACGCCGACGATCAGCACCAGCGCGACCGTCAGCTTCAGTTCGGTGCCGAGGAAGGTGCCGACCACGTTCTCGAGCACACCGACGATGAAGCCGCCGAGCACTGCGCCGCCCGGGCTGTCGATGCCGCCGAGCAGCGCCGCGGCGAACGCGTACAGCAGGATGCCGGCCATCATGTTCGGCTCGAGGAACACGGTGGGCGCGACCATGATCCCGGCGATCGCGCCGATCGCCGACGCCAGGCCCCAGCCGAGCGCCAGCATCCAGCCGACGCGGATGCCGACGAGCCGGCTCGAGACCGGGTTCTGCGCCGCCGCGCGCATCGCCAGGCCGAGCGGCGTGAAGCGGAAGAACACGAAGATCAGCGCCAGCACGACCAGCGTGATCGCGATCGAGCCGAGTTCGTGCGACGACACGTAGGAGTTGCCGAACAGCGGCGCCTCGGGGAACGGGCTCGGGAACGGCTTGATCGTGTACGAGAAGATCCAGCCGGCCAGGCTGTTGAAGATCACCAGCAGCCCGATGAACACGATCACCACCGACAGGATCGGCGCGTTCTCGACCGGCTGCACGATCACGCGCTCGATCAGCACGCCGAGCGCGAACGCGATCGCCACGGTCGCGAAGAACGCGACCCAGTACGGCAGCCCGGCCTGCATCAGGCTCCACGCGATGTAGGTCGAGAACATCGCGAGCTCCCCCTGCGCGAAGTTCACCAGGTGGGTGGCCTGGTAGATCATCACGAGAGCGAGCGCGACGCTGGCATAGATGCCGCCGGTGGCCAGGCCCGAGAGCACTTGATGGAGCAGGACGTTCATCGCGCGGGCCGGTTCAGTAGCCGAGGTACGAGCGCCGCACGGCCTCGTCGCCGCGGATCGATTCGGCGCTGCCCGAGATCACGACGCGCCCGGTCTCGAGCAGGTAGGCCTGGTCGGCCAGCTTCAGAGCGAGCGAGGCATTCTGCTCGACCACCAGCATGCTGACGCGGTCGCGCTGGTTGATCGCGCGGAAGATCTCGAACATCTCCTGGACGATCATCGGCGCCAGCCCGAACGACGGCTCGTCGAGCAGCAGCAGGCGCGGCCGCAGCATCAGCGCGCGCGACACCGCGAGCATCTGCTGCTCGCCGCCGGACAGGGTGCCGGCCTGCTGCAAACGACGCTCCTTGAGGCGCGGGAAGTAGCCGTACATGCGCTCGAAGTCGGCGGCGACCTCGGCCTTGTCGCGCCGTGTGTAGGCGCCCAGCCGCAGGTTCTCCTCGACGCTGAGGTCGACGAAGGTGCCGCGCCCGTCGGGCACGTGCGCGACGCCCAGGCGCACGATGCTCTCGGTCGCGCGGCCGTCGATGCGCTGGCCCGCGAACGCGATCTCGCCCTGCGTCTTGACCATCCCGCAGACCGCGCGCAAGGTCGTCGTCTTGCCGGCGCCGTTGGCGCCGAGGATGGTCGTGATGCCGCCCTCCTCGACGCCGAAGTCCATGCCGTGCAGCACCTTCGTCGCGCCGTACTGCGCATGCAGGCCGCGCACCTCGAGGATGCGGGCCATCAGGCGCTTGCTCCGAGGTACGCGCGGATCACTTCCGGGTTCGCCTGCACGTCGCCCGGCGTGCCGTCGGCGATGACGCGGCCGAAATCGAGCGCGACGACCTGGTCCGAGACGCGCATCACCAGGTTCATGTGGTGCTCGACCAGCAGCATCGTCAGCGTCAGGCGATCGCGCACCGCGCGCAGCAGCGCCATCAGGGTGCCGACCTCCTCGTGGTTCAGCCCGCCCGCCGGTTCGTCGAGCAGCAGCAGCTTGGGCCGGCTCGCGAGCGCACGGCCGAGTTCGACGCGCTTCTGCGTGCCGAACGGCAGGTCCATCACACGCGCCTCGGCCACGCCCTGCAGCTCGAGCAGGTCGACGAGTTCGTCGGCGTGCGCGTCGAGCGCGCGCTCCTCGCGGCGCACGCCCGGCAGCCGCAGCGCGTTCGCGAAGAAGCCGCTGCGGGTTCGACAGTGCCCGCCGCACAGGATGTTCTGGCGCACTGTCATCGTGCGGAACAGCGCGAGGTTCTGGAAGGTGCGGCCGATGCCGAGCGCGGCGATGCCGTGCGCCTGCGTGGCCACCAGCGGTCGGCCCTCGAACAGGATCGCCCCCTCGTTGCACGCGTACAGCCGCGACAGGCAGTTGAACAGCGTGGTCTTGCCGGCGCCGTTCGGGCCGATCAGCCCGACGATGTCGCCCGCCCTCACCGCGAACGACACCTTGTCGAGCGCCGTGATGCCGCCGAAGCGCACGCTGACGCCGTCGACACGCAGCAGTTCGGCACGAGAGTCGGACGAGGCGATGGTCGGCTCCTTGCTCGGTTCGGCAGTGGTCGCTGCGGGCCCGAAGATACCGAGCCCGCGTCGAATCCGAACGAGGCTTTACCCTCGACCCCGGGTCATCCCGGTGGCGCCGGCTGGCATGCACCGCGGGCGTGCCGAGGCATACTTTGCCGATGAATGCCGCTGCCAGCCCCGCCGCCGATCCGCCGTTCCGGACCATCGCCGAGCTCGTGCGAGGGCATGCCCGTGCGCGCCCGCGGCAAAGCGCGCTGGTGCAGGGCGACGAGTGCCTGAGCTACGCCGAACTCGATGCGCTGATGGACCGCGTCGCCGCCTCGCTGCAGCGCGCCGGCCTGAAACCCGGCGACGCGATCGCGATCTGCGCGCAGAGCTCGCCGCGCCAGGCCGCGGTGTTTCTCGGCGCCCTGCGCGCCGGCGTCGTCGTCGCGCCGCTGGCCCCGTCGGTCACGCCGGACAGCTTCGCGTCGATGCTCGGCGACGCGCAGGCGAGGCTGCTGTTCGTCGACGCAGCGGCGCTGGCCGCGCTCGGCGAGCGCGCCGACCCTTCGCGCTGCGTCTCGCTCGACGGCATCGCGCCCGGGCGCGCCTTCGATGCCTGGCTGCTGCCCGCCGGCGCGACGCCGGCGCCGGTGGACGTGCAACCGGACTGGCCGTTCAACATCATCTATTCCTCGGGCACGACCGGCACGCCGAAGGGCATCGTGCAACCGCACGGCATGCGCTGGGCGCACGTCGCGCGCGGCGCGAACTACGGTTACGGCCCCGACGGCGTGACCCTGCTGGCGACGCCGCTGTACTCGAACACGACGCTCGTGGTGTTCTTCCCGACGCTCGCGTTCGGCGGCACGGTGGTGCTGATGGCCAAGTTCGACGCTGCGCAGTACCTCGGGCTCGCGCAGCGGCACCGCATCACGCACACGATGCTGGTGCCGGTGCAGTACCAGCGCATCATGGCGTTGCCGCAGTTCGACGCGCACGACCTGTCGGCGACGCGGTTCAAGTTCTGCACCAGCGCACCGTTCCACGCCGCGTTGAAGGCCGACGTGCTGAAGCGCTGGCCCGGCGGGCTGGTCGAGTTCTACGGCATGACCGAAGGCGGCGGCACCTGCATCCTGCTGGCGCACGAGCACCCGGACAAGCTGCACACGGTCGGCCAGCCGGCGCCCGGCCACGACATCCGGTTGATCGACGACGAAGGCCGCGAACTGCCGCCCGGCGATTCAGCAGCCACCGGCGAGGTCGTCGGCCACTCGGCCGGCATGATGACCGGTTACCACGGCCAGGCCGCGAAGACGCGCGAGGCCGAATGGTTCGCGCCCGACGGCAAGCGTTTCATCCGCACCGGCGATGTCGGCCGCTTCGACGCCGACGGCTTCCTGACGCTGATGGACCGCAAGAAGGACATGGTCATCAGCGGCGGCTTCAACATCTACCCCAGCGACCTGGAGGCACTGCTGCGCGAGCACCCGGCGGTGGCCGACGTGGCGGTGGTCGGCGTGCCGTCGGTGCAATGGGGCGAGACGCCGATCGCGTTCGTCGTGCGGCGGCCCGGCGCCGCGGCCGGCGACGACGAATTGCTGGCGTGGCTCAATGCGCGCGTCGGCAAGACGCAGCGCCTCGCGCGGCTGCAGTCCGTCGACGAGCTGCCGCGCAGCGCGATCGGCAAGGTGCTGAAGCGCGAACTGCGCGAGCGCCACCTCGCCAGCGGCCTCGAGCCGCGCTGATGCCGCGTCAGCGCGCGGCGCCGAGCTCATGGCCCGAGCGCGTCTGCGCGTCCAGGCCGCGGTCCGGCGACTCGGCGACCTGCGGCTCGCCGGAGCCGACCTCGATCAGCTCCTCGATCATCAGGTGACCATAGCGTTGTGCCCGGGTGGCGCGGAAGCGGCGTGCGATGTCCGCGACGCCTCGCGCCTGCGCCTCCTTCGGCGCGTGCACGACCAGGAAGCTGTGGCCCTGTACGGCGAGCTCGCGGTGCGCCTTCACCAGGTTCAGTTCCTGGCCGATGCCGGCGAGCACCCCAGCCTGCTCGATGTCGATGTCGGCCTGGCGCTTCATCTGCTCGGGCGAGTAGACGACCAGGTCGGCGTCGGCAAAGCCGCGCCGCCGCAGCGCCGTCAGCGCACCCTCCAGGTCGGCCTCGCTCGGGAACGCGGCAATGACATGCCCGACGGGCTTGAACACGCCATAGGCCTCGGGTCGGTCGTTCTTGTTCATCTGCACTCCTCAGGGGATCGGTGGCAGGGCCATCGGCCCGATCCGTCCATCGTCTCGCGCAGAGTCCGTGCGGTCATTCGGCCGATCGAGCATTCGCGCGTCGGCCGGCGCCTACAGGGTCGGGTGATTCAGGGCGTCTTCCGGCGCGCGTCGAAATCGAAGAGCGCCGGCGCGGCGGCCGCGGGCTCCCTGCCGCGCCAGACAAGACTCGACCCAGGTCGGGGCGTCCGGAGGTTCGCTCATCCTTCTTGCTCCGAAGGCTGCAGTCCCTTTGCTGCCGGGGAGCTGCTTTGGGATGGGTCGGCGCCATCGTCGATGTCAAGACACGCAGCGCGGCGGGCCGCGCTCATCGGGCCGCGGCGGGCTTCGGGAAGACCGCGGCGCGCCAGCCGCGGCGCTCGAACGGCCGCCACCCGCCTTCAGGCTGCGCGAGGCGCTCGGCCACCGCGAAGAGCACGGCCGGATGCACCGCCATGCCGATGTGGCTGCTGACGACCTCGATGTTCTCGGTCTGGGGCCGCCCCGCCGACTCGATGCTGGCCTGCCACGCGACGACGCCGTCGCTGCGGCTGTAGATCGAGGTGGTCGGCACCTGCGGCGCCTGCGTGACCTGCTGCCAATGCAACGGGTCGACCGAGCTGCTGCCGCTCGTGAACTCGTACACGCGCCATGCGTTGCTCGCGCGCGGATGCCCGCCCACCGGGCTGCCGAGCGTGATCACGCCGCGCACCGCGTCCGGTCGCTGCGCCGCCAGCAGGCGTGCGTACGCGCCGCCCAGGCTCTGGCCGATCAGGCTCACCTTGCGGCCGCTGCGCAGGTGCAGGCGGTCGATCGTCGCGAGCATCGCTTCCTCGACGCCGGCGCGCGGGCCGTAGTTGCGGCCCAGCCCCCAGCCGTGAACCTCGTAGCCGCGCCGCGTCAGGAAGTCGCGCAGCAGCCGGGTCGATCCATCGCTGGCCACCAGGCCCGGCAGCACCAACACCGGGTGGCCGTCGCCGCGCGGCGCCAGGCGCAGCCACGGCAGCGCCGCGACGCCGGCAGCGAGTTCCCAGGCGGCGCGCAGTTCCAGCAGCTGCAACAGGCGCGACGGCGGTGCGACGCGCGGGGCGGTGGTGGCTTCGGTCATCGATGTGTCTCCTTCTCGTGATGTGAGGGCTAGCGCAGGTATTTCGAGCGCAGGTAGTTCAGGTAGTCGCGCGCCTCGCCGACGACGTACGGCGACAGGAAGGTCAGCGCGTAGTACGCCGCCAGCGCCGGCTCCGCGTGCACGGCAGCGCTGCTGCGCCGGGGCGTCAGGCGCTTGAAGCTGAACCAGCAGGTGATCGCGAACACGATCTGCAGCGCGAGCATCTCGATCTCCTCGTCGCCGGCCGCGATCACGCCGCTGCGCTGCAGGCCCGCGCACAGGCTGCGCGCCGCGAGCAGGTTGCGTGCGGTCAGCGCCTGCGCGCGCGCCTCGAGATCGGGGTACTCGTTGAGCAGGTAGTCGACGTCGCGGTAGACGAAGCGGTAGGCGTTGATCGTCTCGAAGATCAGGTGCAGCGACAGCCACACGTCGTCGATCGCATCGACCTCGGCGGCCGCTTCCATGCAGGCCGAGACGCGCTCCTCGAAGTGGCGGAACAGCGTCGCGACGATCAGCTGCTTGGCCTTGAAGTGGTAGTGCAGATTGCCCGGGCTGATGCCGAGCTCGGCGGCGATGCGGTGCGTCGATACCTTCGCCAGGCCTTCCTCGTTGAACAGCGCGAGGCTGGCCTGCAGGATGCGATCGCGGGTGCGCGTGGCGACGACCGTCATGCGCTCGCCGGGCTCAGCGGCGGCGCGCTGCGGCCGCCTTGAGACTGCGCACTTCTTCCTTCAGCGCAGCGACTTCGTCGACCAGCGCGTTCAGCACGTCTGCCGACGGCGCCCCCATGCGCTCGAGCGCGTGCGCGACGCGCTGGTCGAACACGGCTTCGAACTTGCGCAGGCCCAGCGCCTCGGCCGCGACCTTGGCCGCCCCGCCCTCGCGCCCCACCAGGCTGGACAGGCCTTGCGCCGGCTCGAACCCGAGGATCGCCTCGAACACGCGGCTCTGGCGCTGCGCCACGTCCTGGCGCGCCTTGTCGAGCGCCTGCAGGCCGGCGCGGATCAGGTTCGGCTTCGCGGCGTCGGGCACCGCGCCGGCGATCGGCTCGGCGACGGCCGCCCGGCGCCCGGCACGCGTGCCGCGCTTGGCGGCGGGGGCTTTGGTCTTCGTGGCCATCTGGGCATTCCTTCAGCGACATGATGCCCGACAGGAATCGTCTCGCGCATGAGCAAAGGCCCTCGGTTTCGCGAGGGCCTTCGGTTCACGCCGGCGGCGCGGGATTACGCGCGCGCCTTGCTGCGGCGCACGGCCTTCTTCGCGACGCGCTGGGTCTTGGCGACCGGCGCGGCAGCCTTCTTCGGCTCGGCGCCGGCGATGCGCGCAGACAGGCGCTTCGTGCCTTCGGCGGCACGCGTCACCAGCGTCAGCGAGACCTTGGCCACCGGCAGAATCGCGACCGTGCCGACCTTGGTGAGCGCCTGGGTGGCCAGCGCCTCCTCGACGCGACCGGCCGCTGCCGTCACGCGCTGGATGCCGCCGTTCACGCCGTTGGCGACGAAGTCGATGGCCTGCTCGGCACGGTTCGAACCGTTGTCGATGCCTTCCTCGACGAGACCGGTGAGCTGGGTCTGGACCTTGAACAGGCGGTTCTTCACGTCCTCGGTGACGAGCGGCAGCGCGCCGCTCTTCAGGAACGTGACGTAGCGCGTGTTCGCGCCGATGACCAGACGCCGCGCGCCGTGCCGGTAGGCGTCGACCATGTGCTTGCTGGCCTGCGAGTACTGGCCGACGATGTGGCTGGCGACCGAGCTGAGGGTCTGGTTGGACATGAGGCTCTCCGTGGGTGTGGGTGCGATGGGGTGATCATCCACGGCAACGCCTAGTCGCCGAAAGCTAGAAGTGCTCGAAACCTAGTACGGTTGGCCTAGGATCGGATCGCTCTCCAGGTCGCGCAGGTCGCGGCCGCGCGTTTCGATGCAGTAGCGCGCCACCAGCAGCAACGAGATGAGCACCGGCACCAGGATCACCAGGGCTGCGATGAACAGCGCCGGCACCAGCCCGAGCAGGCTCAGCAGCTGCGCGATCAGGCCGCCGCCCTTGGTGCAGGCCGCGATCCAGCCGGTCGCGCGGCCGCGGATGCCCAGCGGGTAGCTCTCGGCGGCGTAGGGCAGGATCATTGCGATGATGCCGTTGATGCCGATGATCAGCAGCGCGATCGCCCACACCGGGCTGATCCGGCCGGGCGCCGCGAGCTCGAGCTGGATCAGGCCGAGCAGCCCGGCGGCGGCGACCGCGATCGCGGCGAGAAGCGCGCCCTTGCTGCTCCAGCGGCTGTACAGGATCGCGGCAACGAAGACGGTCGGGATCGCGATCAGCGCCGAGGCCGCGAGCAGCTCGCTCGACAAGGTCATGCTGTAGCCCTTCTCGACCAGGTGCGCCGGCATCCACAGCAGCAGCCCGAAGTTGATCAGGCCCCAGGACAGCGCGGTGATGCTCAGGGCCCAGGTGCGCGCGGCCATGCCGTGGGCGATGTCGAAGCTGCCGCTGCGCTCGAAGGCGGTGATCGGCGTCGCCGCGCCGGCCGCGTGCACGGTGCAGCCGAATCCGCGCAAGGTGTCGTGCGCCTCGTCGTCCCGGCCCATCGCGAGCAGGAACTTCGGCGACTCGGGGATGAACACGTTCAGGAAGATCAGCAACAGGCCGGTCGGCAGGTTCAGGAACCACAGCACGCGCCAGCTCAGCACCGGCTCCAGCCACGCGGCGAAGCCGCTCGCCGCAAGGTAGCCGCCGACCGCGCCGAGCCCGCCGACGAGCACCAGCACCCAGCCGCGGTGCCTGGACGGCATGGTCTCGGCCAGCAGCGCGTAGGTGACCGGCAACATGCCGCCGGCCGCCGCGCCCATCATGAAGCACATGCCGACGTTCCACCAGAACGACGGCATCGCGCCGCAGATCGCGGTGCCGACGAAC
>JAYSLR010000390.1:0-3151 GCA_043725365.1 Rhizobacter sp.
GTGGCACTGGCGGAATTGCGGGCACTCCTGGCCCAGGCAGTTCTCGCGCGTCGAGGTCACCAACGGGATCACGCTGCTGCGCTCGTCCAGCCCGTCGAGCTCGGCGAGGTCGCCACTGACGGTGACGTGCGACCACTGTTCGACCTTCGCGAGTGTGCGCACGGCCCAGCGGTCGGGCAAGGTTTCGGCTTGGCGCGCCTGGTTCAGCCGGTGCAGGCAGAGATAGCTGCTGCGCCCCTTCAGCAGCGCGACCGTGACCGGCAGTTGCAGGGCCTCGCGCAACCGCGGGATATCGCGCAGGAACAACTGGTCCTGCAGGCTCTTGGTCGCGGTGCTGACCAGGGCGCGCGCGCCGCTCAGCAAGGTCGGCACGAGGTAGGCGAAAGTCTTGCCCACGCCGGTGCCCGCCTCGACCACGAGCGCGCTGCGCGCGTCGATCGCCTGCGCGACGCCCAGCGCCATGCGCAATTGCACGTCCCGTTCGACATGGTTCGCATCGGCCTGCGCGAGCGCGCCGCCGCGCGCAAACGCCGCCGAAACTGCCTCTTCGAGCGGACTCATTGAAGTGCCTTCGTGCTGCGCACACCGGTGTTCGCCCAGGGCCCACGACAGTGGACCCCGCGTGGACCCGGGCGGCCTGGCAGCCTCACGCCGGCTCGGGCGGATCGATCTCCGCTTCGAGCCGCGCGATCTGGTCGCGCAGCAGCAGGCGGCGCTTCTTCAGGCGGCGCAGGCTCAGTTCGTCGTCGGGCAGGGTCAGCGCGGCCTGGTCGATCAGGTTGTCGAGATCGGCATGCTCCATGCGCAACTCGATCAATTGGCGCGGCGGAGAATGCAGGTTGAGGTCCATGGGCGCGCCGTCGACGGCGAATCTGTGCGGTAGTGGGCGACGTGAATGAATGCAAAGCGATTATAGTTTTCGATCATGAGCACAGCGACCTTGGCCTACCGCCTGACAGGCACCACGGGCATTCACCGAGGCGACCGTGCCTACCAGCAGGACCAGGTCGAGATCCTGCCCCACGATCGCGTGCCGGGCTGCCTGCTGGCGGTGCTGGCCGACGGCATGGGCGGCAAGAGCGGCGGTCGCAAGGCGGCCGATCAGGTGCTGCTGACCGCGAACCAGCTCTTCGAACGCTATTCGCCGAACCGCGACAACGCCGGCGAGGCGCTCAAGCAGCTGGTGCTCGAGGCCCACCTGATGATCAAGCTGACTGCGATCACCGCGGAAGAAGAACCGCACAGCACGGTCGCGGCCTTCATCGTCAGCCCCTCGCGCGACTGCGACATCATCCACGCCGGCGATTCGCGCATTTACCACTTCCGCGGTGCCGAGCTGGTCAGCCGCACGGTCGACCACTCCTACGTGCAACGGCTCGTCAACGAAGGCCAGATCACCGAGGACGAGGCCAACGCGCACCCGCAATCGAACCTGCTGACCGGCTGCCTGGGCACGAATGCCGACCCGCCGTTGCAGCACAAGCATCTCGGCCAGCTCGAGATCGGCGACAGCCTGCTCGCCTGCAGCGACGGCCTGTGGCACTACTTCACGCCGCGCGAGCTGGGTGCGATCGTGCACGCGCTGCCGCCGCGCGAAGCCGGCGAAATGCTCGTCGCGAAGGCGCGCCAGCGCGCCCGGGGCGGCGGCGACAACCTGTCGCTCGCGCTGGTACGGGTCGAGCCGCTGGAGTAGCGCCGCCGCGCGCTCAGCGTACCGCCGAGGTGCTGGGTCCGGCCGGTAGCGGCGGGGCCACCTTGCCCTGGGCCTCGCGCTGCGCGTTGCGGCGCGCCACTTCGTCGCGATGCGCCTGCGCCGCGCGTGCGCGGGCATCGAACCTGGCTTCATTGCGACGCTCGAGCGTCGCCCGGTCCGCGCCCGCGACGTCGCCTGCGATCGGGCGCGGCAGCGCGGCCTCGGGCGTGCGGATCGCCGGCGCGGGCTCGGGTGCCTGGCGACGCACGCGCACGCTCGGCGCCTCGGCTGGCGCTTCGCTGGCACGCGCCTGCTGCGCCTCGACGCGCTCCGCAACGGCCTTGCGGCGTGCGGCCGCCGCCTCACGGCGCCGTGCCTCGTCGATCTGCAGTTGCTGCTGGCGCAGCCGCGCCAGCGTCGCGCGATGCGCAGTGCGCGCGTCCTCCACGCAGGCGGCGACGATGAAGCGAGTCGCGCACTCGCGTTCCTGCGCGGCGAGCCGGTCGTCCGCCGCCGCGCGTTCGGTGGCGATGCGATCGTGCCCGCCGTCGGCGCGGGCGCTGCCGGCGCATGCGCACAGCAGTGCGAGCCAGAGGAGATGCGGTTTCATGTCAGCGAAGTATCCACATCGCGCCGCGCCAGCGCCAGGAATTCGACCGACTGCATCTCGCGCAGCCGTGACACCGTGCGCGGAAACTCGTGCGCCAGAGGCCCTTCCGTGTACAGACCCTCGGGGCCGGTCTCGGCCGACAGGATCAGCTTGACGCGCCGGTCGTACAGCACGTCGACCAGCCAGGTGAAGCGCCGTGCCTCCGAGGCCATGCGCGGCGACATCGCCGGCACCCCCGACAGCAGCACGGTATGGAACTGGCTCGCGAGCTCGAGGTAGTCGTTCTGCGAGCGCGGGCCGCCGCACAGCACCTTGAAGTCGAACCACACCACGCCGCCGGCGCGGCGTCGCGCGCGCAGCTCGCGGTGCTCGATGTGCAGCGCCGGCGATTCGTCCTTGGCCTCGGCGAGACGCTCGAACGCGTGCGTCATCGCGGCCTCCGCGGCGGCGTTCAGCGGCGTCTGGTACAGGCCGACCTGCGTCAGCGTGATCTGCCGGTAGTCGCTGCCGTTGTCGACGTTGACGACCTCGAGCTTGGCCTTCAGCAACTCGATCGCCGGCAGGATGCGGTCGCGGTGCAGCCCGTTCGGGTACAGATCATCGGGCTTGAAGTTCGAGGTCGTGACGATGCTGACGCGGTTCGCGAACAGCGATTCGAGCAGCCGGTGCAGGATCATCGCGTCGGTCACATCCGACACGTGGAACTCGTCGAAGCAGATCAGCCGGTAGCGTCTTGCGATGCGTCTGCCCAGCTCCTGCAGCGGATTGACCGTGCCCTGCAGCTCGCTCAGTTCGCGGTGCACCTCGCGCATGAACTCGTGGAAGTGCAGCCGCGTCTTGCGCTGCAG
>JAYSLR010000391.1:0-3995 GCA_043725365.1 Rhizobacter sp.
GCCGCCATCCGGCCGCATCAGAACAAGAAGAGGCGTACCGCGACCCGGCCCGTGGAGGGTGCGGAGGTCGTCATGCTCGACATGAGCACGGTCAAGCGCCGCGGCACGAGCCGCTGACGCTCAGTTCGTGCCGGCGGGAGACGCACCGGCTGCCAGCTGCATTCGCCGGTACTTCGCCCAGAGCGACTCCTTCGATTCGACGTGCGCCGGGTCGACCGGAATGCAGTCGACCGGGCAGACTTGCACGCACTGGGGCTCGTCGAAGTGCCCGACGCACTCGGTGCATCTGAGGGGGTCGATCTGGTAGATGTCCACGCCCATCGAGATCGCCTGGTTCGGGCACTCGGGTTCGCAGACATCGCAGTTGATGCATTCGTCGGTAATCAGCAATGCCATGGGCGAATCTCAGACCTCTGCCGCCTTCACCCGCTGGTGCAGCCGGTTCAAGACCGAAGGTGACACGAATTTGGAGACATCACCGCCCAAGGTGGCAATCTCGCGCACGAAGGTTCCCGAGACGAACTGGTAGCGATCGCCCGGCGTCAGGAACATGGTTTCGACCTCCGGCATCAGCTGGCGGTTCATGCCGGCCATCTGGAACTCGTACTCGAAGTCGCTGACCGCGCGCAGCCCGCGCACCACGACCTTGCCGCCGTTGTCGACGACGAAGTCGCGCAGCAACCCGCGAAACGCCATCACCTCGACGTTCGGGTACCTGGCCGCGAGCTCGGTGGCGATGTCCAGCCGCTCCGCGATCGTGAACATCGTGCGCTTGTGATGGCCGGCGGCGACCGCGACGATCAGGCGCTCGAACAGGCGGCTCGCACGACGCATCAGGTCCTCGTGACCCAGCGTCATCGGATCGAACGTGCCCGGGTAGACGGCGGTGAGTTTGGTCACGGAGGTCAAGGCGCGCTCCCGGCGTTGAGGTCGGCCGCAGTGTAGCCGGGGCGGCTCAGCGGGAGTCGGCGCGCTGCAACAGGTGAAAGTGCACCGCGCCGGCGCGACCCTGGCGGTGCAGCAGCAGCTCGAGCGCCGACAGTGCCCGCGGCTGCAGCGGTGCGCCGGCCTCCACGTAGATGTAGCCGTGCGGCACGACCAGCCGCGCGGCCAGCGCCAGCGCCGGCTCGACCAGCGGCGAGTCGAACGGCGGGTCGATGAAGACCAGCTCGAACGCCGCCGGCGCGCAGCGTGCCATCCACGCCAGCGCGTCGACGTTCTCGATGCGCAGCTGCCCGGCCTTCAGGCGCTGCTTCGAGTCGTTCAGGCTCAGCGCGAGCCGGCGCTCGCGTTCCAGCAGCACGACATCGGCGGCGCCGCGCGATGCCGCTTCGAAGCCGAGCGCGCCCGAGCCGGCGAACGCGTCGAGACAGCGCCAGCCGCTCAGGTCCTGGCCCAGCCAGTTGAACAGCGTCTCGCGCACCCGGTCGGGCGTCGGACGCAGGCCCGGCGCGTCGGCCACCGGCAGCTTGCTGCGCTTCCACTGGCCGCCGATCAGGCGCACCTCGTTGCGCCGCGCCGGCGCGGTCATAGCCGGACCGGAATGCCGTCGCGCGCCAGCAAGGCCTTCGCCTGACCGACACTGAATTCGCCGTAGTGGAAGATGCTCGCGGCCAGCACCGCGTCGGCGCCGCCGATGCGGATGCCGTCCGACAGGTGTTCGAGCGCACCGACGCCGCCCGAGGCGATCACCGGCACGCTGACCGCGTCGCTGACCGCACGCGTCAGCGCCAGGTCGAAGCCGATCCTGGTGCCGTCGCGGTCCATGCTGGTCAGCAGGATTTCGCCAGCGCCCTGCTTCGTCATCTCGCACGCCCACGCGACCGCGTCCAGCCCGGTGTTCTTGCGGCCGCCATGGGTGTAGACCTCCCAGCCCCGGCCGTCGGCGCGCGCCTTGGCATCGATCGCGACGACGATGCACTGGGCGCCGTACTTGCGCGAGGCGTCGCGGATGACCTGCGGGTTCGCCACCGCCGCGGAATTGAAGCTGACCTTGTCGGCGCCGGCGTTGAGCAGCCGGCGCACGTCCTCGACCGTGCGCACGCCGCCGCCGACCGTCAGCGGGATGAACACCTGGGACGCCACCGCCTCGATGATGTGCAGGATCAGGTCGCGGCCGTCGCTGGTGGCGGTGATGTCGAGGAAGGTCAGTTCGTCGGCGCCCTGGTCGTTGTAGCGCGCCGCGATCTCGACCGGATCGCCGGCGTCGCGCAGCTCGACGAAGTTGACGCCCTTGACGACGCGACCGCCGGTCACGTCGAGGCAGGGGATGATGCGCTTCGCAAGCATGTCAGTGTTTGCCTCGTGGACCTTCGAGCATGGGCAGTCAGGCCGCCGCAGCGGGCCGCGAAGTGGGGGGCTCAGGCGCCGTCGAGTTCGTCGGCGCGCGTCTGCGCCGCGGCGAAATCGAGATCGCCACTGTAGATCGCGCGGCCGCAGATCACGCCCTCGATGCCCTGGTCCTGGACCGCGCACAGACGCTCGATGTCGGCCATGTTCGACAGGCCGCCCGAGGCGATCACCGGAATCGTCAGCGCCTGCGCGAGCTTGACGGTCGCTTCGATGTTGATGCCCGAGAGCATGCCGTCGCGGCCGATGTCGGTGTAGATCACGCCTTCCACGCCGTAGTCCTGGAACTTGCGCGCCAGGTCGATCACCTCATGGCCGGTCAGCTTGCTCCAGCCGTCGGTGGCCACCTTGCCATCCTTCGCGTCGAGGCCGACGACGATGTGGCCGCCGAAGGCCGAGCATGCGTCGCGCAGGAAACCCGGGTTCTTGACCGCCGCGGTGCCGATGATGATGTAGCTCAGGCCGTCGTCGAGGTAGCGCTCGATCGTGTCGAGATCGCGGATGCCGCCGCCGAGCTGCACCGGGATCTCCTCGCCCACCTCGGCCAGGATCGCCTTGATCGCGGCCTCGTTGACCGGCTTGCCGGCGAAGGCGCCGTTCAGGTCGACCAGGTGCAGCCGGCGCGCGCCGGCGTCGACCCAGCGCCGGGCCATGCGCGCCGGGTCTTCGCTGAAGGTGGTGGAGTCGTTCATGTCGCCTTGCTTGAGGCGCACACAGTGACCGTCTTTCAGGTCGATCGCGGGAATGAGCAGCATGGCCGGCGGGGCAAGGGACCCCTCAAGGGTTCCAGTGGAGGAAGTTTCGGTACAGCGCCAAGCCGTGTGCGGCGCTCTTTTCGGGGTGGAACTGGGTGGCGAAAATATTATCGCGGGCCAGCGCGGAGGTAAAGCGCGTTCCGTAGTCGGTTTCGCCGACGCTGTGGTGCGGGTCCGACGGCCGAGCGTAGAAGCTGTGCACGAAATAGAAGTACGCGCCATCGGGCACGCCCTGCCACACGGCATGCGCGCGCACCTGGAACACGCGGTTCCAGCCCATCTGAGGTACCTTGTAACGGCTGCCGTCGGGCTGCAACTGCCCCTCGAGCTGAAAGCGCACGACCTCGCCTGCGATCAGATCCAGGCCGTCCGTCGGGCCCTCGTCGCTGCGCGTCAGCAGCATCTGCATGCCCACGCACACGCCCATCAGCGGCTTGTTTGCCGCGGCGTGCAGCACGGCCTCCTGCAAGCCGGACTCGCGCAGCTCGCGCATGCAGTCGGGCATCGCGCCCTGCCCCGGCAGCACGACGCGCTCGGCCGCGAACACCTCGTCGGGCCGGGAAGTGACGATCACGTCGAACTCGGAATCGCGCGCGACGTGCATCACCGCCTGCGACACCGAGCGCAGGTTGCCCATGCCATAGTCGACGACGGCGACGGTGCGTCTCATCGTGGTGACCCGCGGAAAATGAAACGCAACGGATCGTCACTGAGTACCGGCTTGCGGCCCATTGCCGCCGTTCGCTGCCTGTGCCGCGAGTCGGACTTCAATCGTCGCAGCGGCAAAGGCGAGAGCGGCCAGGCCGGCGAGGGCTGAAGCCGCGCCCCCGACTGCGTCGGGGGTGCCCTGCGCTGCTCGCTGCGCGGGGCAGTTGCGCAAACTCGGCCCTG
>JAYSLR010000392.1:0-1677 GCA_043725365.1 Rhizobacter sp.
CTTCCGACTTGCTGTTCCAGGTCGAGCCGTTGAAGGCGAGCGGAATCCCCGTCTGGTTGCGGATCTGCAGCGCGACCGTCTTGCTGGCGGGGTCGTCGGCGTGTCTTCGAAAGCACTGCGCTCGCGCTGATGGATGAGCGCGCGCCGCTGCAGCGCAGGCACAGCCGACGGCGCCTGCGGGTCGATCGCCGCGAGGGCACGATCCCAGAACACATGACCGACGATGCTCGCCTGCTGCAGCGCCAGTCGATCGGCCGGGGGCAAGGTATCGAGCCGCGCCTGCAGCACGCCGACCAGCGTGGTCGGAACGCGGGCCAGGCGCAGCCGCTCGGGCAGCACCCGCCATACGTCGCCCTCGACGTGGATCACGCCGTCGTCGAGGAACATGCGCACCAGCTCCTCCATGTAGAAGGGATTGCCGTCCGACTGGCCGACGAGCAGCGCGCGCAGCGCCGCGGCATCGTCGACGACGCGGCCCAGCAGGGCATTCGCGAGCTGCTCGCCGTTCGCGCGATCGAGCCCGTCGAGCAGCAGCCTCGCCTCGCCTGCGTCCCCTTGGCCCCACGCCGGGCGCCGCTCGAGCAACTCCGGCCGTGCCGTCGCGATGCTCAGCAAGGGCAGCGCCGCGCTGCCCTCCATGAGGCCGGCGAAGAAGTCGAGCGATTCGTCGTCGGCCCAGTGCAAGTCCTCGAGCAGCACGGCGATCGCGGCACCATCCGCCGCCAGGCCGCGGAGATAGTCGTGCAGCGCCGCGAACGCCAGCTTGCGCAGCAAGCGCGGCTCGAGCCCGCGCACGTGCGGGCTGGCCGAGAAGTCCAGGCCGATGATCTGCCCAATGAGATGCGTCTTCGCCTCGGCCCGGTCGCCTACCCAGGGGGTGAGGCCGTCGACGAGCTTGCGCTTGGCCTGCTCACTGCCTTCGCTGTCGGCGATCTGCAGCCGCCACGCGAGGAGGTCGTGCAGCATGCCGTAGGGTTGCAGGCGCGAGTTAGGGAGAGCGCGCCCGAGCAGCAGCCAGAAGCGCTCGGCATGGATCTCGAGCGCGTCCTGCAATTCGTGCAGCAGTCGGCTCTTGCCCAGCCCGGACTCGCCGACGATCGTGAACGAACGCGGCGCGCGCCGTGCGACGACGTCGTCGACCATCGCGACAAGGCGCGCCAGCTCGGCGTCGCGGCCCACCATCGGTGGCAGCACGCCCTCGATGCCGCGTGAGGGAACCCGAAACGCGCGCGGCTTTTCGCGTTGCACGAGGTAGGTCACAAGCGTCTCGTCGCGGCCCTTCACCGCGAGTAGCGGTTGCGCCACGACGTCGAAGACGCCGCGAACCAGCAGCCAGGTGTCCTGGCTGATGCGCAGCGCGCCGGCCGGCGCGGTCTGTTCCATGCGCGCGGCGACGTTGACAGTGAAGCCGCGGATGGTCGACTCCTCATCGACGCCACCGCCAAGCAGCACCGGCCCGGTATGGACGCCGATGCGAACGTCGCAGCCGTCCTGGCCGTGTTCGCGCTGCACGCGCTCGCCGAGGGCGCGGCCTTGGTCGAGCAGTTCGAGGCCGCAGCGCACGGCGCGCTCGCTGTCATCCTCGCGCGCCTGCTCGGCGCCGAACGCCGCCAGCAGGTTGTCGCCCGCGTACTGCAACACCTTGCCGCCGTGCGCACTGACGACCGCGGTGCAGCG
>JAYSLR010000393.1:0-2151 GCA_043725365.1 Rhizobacter sp.
CGGCGGTCGACGCGCTGCTGCTGACCGCGCTGGCGCTGCTGTGGCCCCAGGCGGAGGCGCCGTACGCGGAACACACGCTGGTCGATCAGACGGTCGACGCGGCGCGCCAGCGTGCCAAACCCAGCGCGGCCTTCGTCAACGCGGTGCTGCGGCGCTTCCTGCGCGAGCGCGACGCGCTCGTCGCGGCCGCGCTGCGCGACCCGGTGGCGCGCTACAACCATCCGCGCTGGTGGATCGCGCGGCTGAAGACCGACTGGCCCGATCACTGGCAGGCCATCCTCGACGCCGACAACCAGCACCCGCCGATGACGCTGCGCGTCAACGCGCGCCGCGGCGACGCGGCGGCCTACGCGGCTCGCCTGCAGGCGCAGGGCATCGCGGCGACGGCGCTCGGCGCGCAGACGGTCGTGCTGGCCCAGCCGTGCCCGGTGACGCAGCTGCCCGGTTTCGCGCAAGGCGAGGTGTCGGTGCAGGACGCCGCCGCCCAGCGCGCCGCGCCGCTGCTGATCGGCGCCGGGCTGAGGCCGGGCGCGCGCGTGCTCGACGCCTGCGCCGCACCCGGCGGCAAGACGGCCCATCTGCTGGAACTGGCCGACCTCGACGTGCTCGCGCTCGACCGCGATCCGGCGCGGCTGGCCCGCGTCCACGAGACGCTGGCGCGGCTCGGCCTGAGCGCGCGCAGCGTCGCCGCCGACGCCGGCGACCCGGCGGCCTGGTGGGACGGCCACGCCTTCGACGCGATCCTGCTCGACGCCCCGTGCAGCGCTGCCGGCATCGTGCGCCGCCACCCCGACGTGCGCTGGCTGCGCCGGCCCGGCGACATCGCCGCGCTCGCCGCGACCCAGGCGCGACTGCTCGACGCGCTGTGGCCGCTGCTGGCCCCTGGCGGGCGGCTGCTGTACTGCACCTGTTCGGTCTTCAAGGCCGAGGGCCAGGACCAGATCGACGCTTTTTTGCAACGCCAGCCCGGTGCCGCCCTTGCCGCCAGCCCGCCATCGCCCGGCCACCTGCTGCCGCTGCCCGACAATCGGGGCGAGCGCCCAGTGCACGAGATGCGTGCAGCGGCCGACGGATTTTTCTACGCCCTGCTCGAGAAGACGACCTGAGGTCCACGGCCCCTGATGCATTGCGCGGCACCCCAAGACGGCGATATCCGGCCCGGCGCAACGCAGCGCCGGGGATGGCTGGCCGCGGCCGCGCTGGTGCTGGGGCTGTTGTCGGCCCTGCTGGCCGGGGCGCCGGCGGCACGCGCCGCCGAACCCGAGCTGACCAGCTTCGAGCTGGTCCACAACGAGGACGGCCTGTTCCTGAACTACGCCGTCAACCTCGAGCTCTCGCGCAGCGTCGACGACGCGCTGAGCAAGGCGGTGCCGCTGTTCTTCGTCGCCGAGGCCGAGGTCTTCCGCAACCGCTTCTACTGGCGCGACCAGCGCGTCGGCTACGCGGTGCGGCGCTGGCGCATCGTGTTCCAGCCGCTGACCTCGACCTACCGCGTCACCTTCGACGGCGGTCTGAGCCAGAACTACGCGAGCCGCACCGAGGCCTTCGCGGCGATCAGCCGCAGCGCGCGCTGGAAGATCGCCGAGAGCGCGCAGATCGAGGAGGGCAGCCGCCACTACGTCGAGTTCAGCTTCCGGCTCGACACCTCGCAGCTGCCGCGCCCGATGCAGATCGGCATCGGCGGCCAGGCCGACTGGGCGCTGTCGGTGCAGCGGACGCAGAAGATCAACTGATTCTTCTGATCCCGTCATGACCAAACCGCAGCGCTGGGCCTGGCTCATTTCGACGGTGGCCGCCACCGGTGCCGGGCTGGTGCTCGCGTTCCTGCTGTCGATCGCGACCAACAACCCGGCGCTGTACGAGCGCCACTACGTCTGGCTGTTCTGGGTCAACGTCACGGTCGCCACGCTGCTGGTGCTGGTGATCGGCATCGCCGGCGTGCGCCTGCTGGTGCGTGTCAAGCGCGGCAAGTTCGGCAGCCGGCTGCTGCTCAAGCTGGCGGCGATCTTCGCGCTCGTCGGCGTCGTGCCGGGGGTGCTGATCTACACCGTCAGCTACCAGTTCGTCTCGCGCAGCATCGAGAGCTGGTTCGACGTCAAGGTCGAGACCGCGCTCGACGCCGGCCTGAAGCTCGGCAAGGGCACGCTCGAC
>JAYSLR010000394.1:0-2935 GCA_043725365.1 Rhizobacter sp.
GATGCGCGAAGTGCGCGAGGCGCTGGACACGGGCACCTTCGCGGCCTTCGCGCAGCGCTTCCGCGACGACCGCGGGCGCGGCGTGTAGGCTGTGGCCGCCGCGGGCGGCAGGCGCCGCGTGGGAGATGTCTTACGGGCGGGGCGGTGGTCCCCCGATGGTCGGCCGCCGGCACCGCGCCTAGCCTGTGCATGGCGGGCCGGCAACAGTCGTCGCCAGGTCACCGCCGCCCTTACAGGAGTTCCACCATGGCAACGATCAACGACATCATGACGCGCGAGGTCTCGGTCATCCAGCTGTCCGACCCGGTGCAGACCGCCGCGCAGCGCATGCGCGACCTGGACGTCGGCGCGTTGCCGGTGTGCGACGGCGAGACGCTGGTCGGCATGGTGACCGACCGCGATATCGCGGTGCGCGGCGTCGCCGCCGGGATGAACCCGGCGGACGCGCTGGTCGCCGACGTGATGACCGACGACGCGATCGCGTGCAACGTGGGCGACTCCGTGGCCCACGTGATGCAGCAGATGGGCGACGCGCAGGTGCGTCGCCTGGCGGTGCTGGACGGCGAGCACAGGATCGTCGGCATCGTCTCGCTCGGCGACCTCGCGACGCGCCAGCCGGCGCCGACCGACGAGGCGTTGCGCGAGATCTCGGAGGCCGCGACAGCGGCCTGACCTCCGATGCCGCCGCAGGCGCGCGCGATCCTGCGCCACCCCGCCGCGTTCGCGCTGCGCGTGCTGAAGGCCTTCCGCGCGAACCAGGGCCTGCTGCTGGCGGGCGCAGTCGCGTACTACGCGCTGCTGTCGATCGTGCCGCTGCTGATCCTGACCGTGATCGCGCTGTCGCACGTCGTCGACCAGGGCGCGTTGCTGGAAACGCTGGCGCGCTACCTCGAGTGGCTCGTGCCGGGCCAGTCGCGGGCGATCGTGCGCGAGCTGTCGAACTTCCTCGACCATCGCGAGTTGATCGGCTGGGTGCTCGGCGTGACGATGCTGTTCTTCAGCTCGCTCGCGTTCACCGTGCTCGAGAACGCGATGTCCGTGATCTTTCTGCACCGGGTGGTCACGCGGCGCCGTCACTTCATGGTGTCGGCGCTGCTGCCGTACCTGTACATCCTGTCGCTCGGCATCGGCTTGCTGCTGGTCACGCTGGTGGCCGGCAGCCTGCAGGCGATCGGCCAGGAAAGCGTCGACTTCCTCGGCCGGCGCTGGTCGCTGCACGGCGTGTCAGGGGCGCTGTTGTACCTGCTCGGCGTCGCCGGCGAGATCTTCGTGCTGACCTCCGTCTACCTGGTGATGCCGGTCGGGCGGCTGCGCGTCAGCCACGCGCTGCTCGGCGGCGTCACCGCGGCGGTGCTGTGGGAGATCACGCGCCACGTGCTGGTCTGGTACTTCGCGACGCTGTCGCAGGTCAGCGTGGTCTACGGCTCGCTGACCACCGCGATCGTCGTGCTGCTGAGCCTGGAGATCGCCGCGACCTTGCTGCTGTTCGGCGCGCAGGTGATCTCGGAGTACGAGCGGTCGGGCCGCGAGGCCGCCGCGGGCGGCGCGTGAAACGCGCGCGTCACCAGAACGCCCAGTTCCCGCTCGCGACGACCCACACGCCAAGCGCGCCGTTCGTCACCGCGTGCGCGATCACCGGCACCCACAGCTTGCCGGTGCGCACGTACAGCCAGGCGTAGGCCAGGCCGGCGATGACGGCAGCGAGCCACAGCGTGTGCGCGAGCGTGAACACGAAGGTCGACAGCAGGATCGCCTTCAGCCCGACGCGCTGCGGCACGAGCGCCTCGAACTGCGGGGTCTGCACCCAGCGCATCACGAACGAGCGCCAGAACAGTTCCTCCATCACCGGAACGACGAGCGCGGCGCCGATCCAGCGCAGCGCGATCAGCGGCCAGATCATCCCGCCCTGCGCGTCCAGCGGCAGAAAACTCGCGGTCGGGCTGCCGATCGTCATCCAGGCCGCATCGAGGTGGATCCAGAGCGCGAACACGACGACGCCCGCGCCGACGGCGAGCGCGATCTCCGGCCCGCTCGGCCAGGTCTGCGCGACGAACTCGCCGTACTCGCGCCAGAACCAGGCCAGCAGGGCGCCGACCACCAGCACCGTGAGGCCGTAGATCCAGCGCGGGTCGATGCCCCAGGAGCCGTCGGTCGGCACCTCGCCGCGCACGGCGAGCAGCACCATGAACGCGGCGAACGGAGCGGTGCGCGCCAGTGCGGCGCGGCTCAGGGGCAAGGCCATTCTCGGGGGCTCTCCGGTGTCGGCAAAGGGCGCACAGGATGCCAGATCACGAGGCGAGCAGGTGCGAAACCTCTTCGCGCAGCCCGGCCGGCGTCACCAACGCCGGGGCGACCGCGGCGCCGGCGACCAGCCCGACGCGGCTGAACCAGCCGCGTCGGAACGGCTTGCTCATCGCCGGCCCGTCCGTGCGCGAGAAGTACGAGCCCCACAGGTTCTGCAGCGCCAGCGGCACCACCGGCACCGGGTTCGTCTCGAGCAGCTTCATCACGCCGCCCTTGAACTCGCCGAGCTCGCCGTCGCGCGTCAGCGCGCCCTCGGGGAAGATGCACAGCAGGTCGCCCGCTTCGAGCACCTCGCGCGCCCGCACGAAGGCCTGCTCATAGGCGGCCGGGTCCTCGCGCTGCGGTGCGATCGGGATCGCCTTCGCGAGCCTGAAGAACCAGCCCAGCACCGGCATCGCGAAGATCCTGTGGTTCATGATGAAGCGGATCGGCCGCGGGCTCGCCGCCATCAGCAGCACCGGGTCGACGAACGCGACGTGGTTGCACACCAGGATCGCCGCGTCCTCGGTCGGGATGTGCTCGTCGCCGCGCACCCTGAAGCGGTAGACGACCCGCGTGACGATGAACGCGACGAAGCGCAGGAAGTATTCCGGCACCAGCATGAAGATGTAGAACGCGACCACCGCGTTCA
>JAYSLR010000395.1:0-13624 GCA_043725365.1 Rhizobacter sp.
TGGGGTTCGTACCGCAGCCCGCGAGCACGGCCATCAGCATGGCCAGCGCGAGGGCACGGGGCCGTCGCAGCGCATTCAATTGAATCATCGGCCTGGGGCATGCCGCGAGAGCGGCGCCATCCTGTCAGAAAACGAGTCGCGATTATATGGTTCAGCCCCTGGCACTTTCGCCCGCCGACCCGGCCGATGCCACCGGGGCCGAGTCGGAGCTCGACTCGCCGTGGGCCACCCTGCCCGAGCGTCGCGAAGCGGCCGTGCCGGCAGCGCTGCACGGGCAGCGCCTGGACAAGGCGGTCGTCGCGATGGCGCCGGAGTTCTCGCGCACGCACCTGCAGGGCCTGATCGAGCAAGGCCATGTCAGCGTCGACGGCGCGACGGTGCGCCTGCCTTCGCGCAAGGTGCTGGCCGGGCAACCGATCACGGTCGATCTCGTGCCGACCGCCGAAAGCCGGGCGTTCCGGCCCGAGGCGCTGGCCCTTGCGATCGTGTTCGAGGACGAGCACCTGATCGTGATCGACAAGGCCGCCGGCATGGTCGTGCACCCGGCGGCGGGTCATTGGTCGGGCACGCTGCTGAACGCGCTGCTCGCGCATCACCGGGGCGCCGCAAGCCTGGCGCGCGCCGGCATCGTGCACCGGCTCGACAAGGACACCTCGGGCCTGATGGTCGTCGGCAAGACGCTGGCGGCCGTGACCGCGCTGACGCGCGCGATCGCGGCGCGCGAGGTCCATCGCGAGTACCTCGCGCTGGCGCATGGCGAGGTTCGCCCGGGCTCGTTCAGCATCGAGGCACCGATCGGCCGCGATCCGCAGTCGCGCGTGCGCATGGCGGTGATCGCGTCGGGGCGGCCGGCGCGCACGGATGTTCGCGTCGTCGCGGCCGAGGCCGGTTTCAGCGCACTGCGCTGCACGCTGCACACCGGGCGCACCCATCAGATCCGCGTCCATCTGGCGTCGCGCGGCCACCCGCTGGTGGCCGACGCGGTCTACGGCGGCAAGCCGGCATTGGCCATGACGCGCCAGGCACTGCATGCGACACGGCTCGCGTTCGTTCATCCGGCCTCGGGCAAGGAAATCGGGTTCGAGGCGCCGCCACCGGCCGATCTGGCGTCGGCGTGGCGCAACGTCGCGGGTGGCCGCGCGTGATTGCGCTCGCGTCTTTGGCGGGCCCGGTTACAATACGCCCAATCCTTCCCGACGCCGACGCTCGCGGCGGCATCTCGCGATGCCCCCGGTCAACGACGAAGCCCACCGGGAAGTGAGCCGCGCACCGAGGGTGCCCCGAATCGGAACGACGCGAGAAGCGTCGCCCACCTGTCCGCCGCGAATTGCCTTGCCCGTGCCTGCCCGGCCGGGCACGCAGCGCGAGCGAAGCCCAGCACCGACATTGAAAGTTTGTCGAGTACAAGCCGGATCGACCCGGCCGAGGATGTGAACGAAGTCCATGAATAGCCAGGATGCGAAGCGCGTCCTCGAGACCGCCCTGATCTGCGCAAGCCAGCCGCTGCCCTTGCGCGACATGCGCGTTCTGTTTGCCGACGAGATCGGCCCCGACACCTTGCGCTCGCTGCTCGACGAGCTGACGCGCGAGTGGGACGGTCGCGGCGTCGAACTGGTCGCACTCGCCACCGGCTGGCGCCTGCAGAGCCGCCCCGAGATGCGCGTCTACCTGGACCGGCTGAACCCCGAGAAGCCGCCGAAGTATTCGCGCGCCGTGATGGAAACGCTGGCGATCATCGCCTACCGTCAGCCGGTGACGCGCGGCGATATCGAAGACATCCGCGGCGTCACCGTGGCGAGCCAGATCGTCAAGCAGCTCGAGGACCGCGGTTGGGTCGAGGCGATCGGCTACCGCGAATCGCCCGGGCGCCCGGCGCTGCTGGCCACGACCAGGCAGTTCCTCGATGATCTCGGCCTGGCCAGCCTGGAGCAACTGCCGCTGCTCGCGGGCGCCGCGCCCGACGCCGAGCAGCTTGCCCACGCGCTGCCCGAGCAGGCCTCGCTGCTGGATGTGACCGACGCCGCCGTGCCACCGGCCGAGATGGCCGAGACGGCCACCGAGCTCACCTTTTCACCCTCTCCCGATCTCCCCGACGAGCCAGCGGCGGATGCCGCGCCCATGGAACCCCAAGCATGAACAATCCAGAATCTTCGCTGCCGCTCGACACGGATGCCCCCAAGGTCGAGGGCGCCGATGGCCCCGCGAAGCCGGTTCGCAAGCGGCGGTCCGTGAAGGCGGATGAGTCGATCGCAGTCGCCGAGGCGGCCGCGACGGCCGGCAGCGGGGAAGCGGTCGCCGAACCGGTGCCGAAGCCGAAGCGTCGTCGCGCCAGTGCAGCCGCGCCGGTGGACGCTGCGCAGGCGCCCGCGGACACGCCGCAGGTGCCGGTCGCAACCGCGCCGGCGGTGGCGCCGGTCGCGACGTCTGCGCTGCCGGAGCCCGCGGCCTCGAGCGCCGTCGCCGCTGCGCCCGTCGGGACGTCGGCCGACGAGGTCGTCACCTCCTCGGTCGAAGGCGATTCCGATGCCACGCTGAATCCGGATGCCGGCGACGGCCCGCGCAGCCGGCGCCGGGGGCGCCGTGACCGCAAGCGCGGCGACCGTGGCGAGCCGCGCGACCCGGCCAGCGCCGAGCTGCCGGAAGGCGGCGATGTGGCTGCGCCGACGCAGGTCCCGCAAGCCGGCGAGCTGTTCGCCCAGGTGCTGTCGGGCGAGTTCGACATCAAAGGCGAGCCGGAACCCGAGATCGAGGTCGCCGAAGAGGATCCGGCCGCCGCGCCCAAGCGCGTGCTGCTGCCCGAGCCCGATGCACCGAAGCTGCACAAGGTGCTGGCGCAGTCTGGCATCGGTTCGCGCCGCGACATGGAGGACCTGATTGCCGATGGCCACGTGACCGTCAACGGCGAGCCGGCACACGTCGGCCAGCGCGTCTCGTTCGGCGACCGCGTGCAGGTCAACGGCAAGCCGGTCAAGCTGCGCATCGTGCCGCCGCCGCCGCGCATCATCGCGTACCACAAGCCGGTCGGCGAGATCGTGACCCACGACGACCCGCAGAACCGCCCGACGGTGTTTCGGCGCCTGCCGCGCCTGCAGCAGGGCAAGTGGCAATCGGTCGGCCGCCTCGACATCAACACCGAAGGCCTGCTGCTGTTCACGAACTCGGGCGAACTGGCGAACCAGCTGATGCACCCGCGCTTCGGTGTCGAGCGCGAATACGCGGTGCGCCTGCTGGGCACGCTGACCGAGGAGAACAAGGCAAGCCTGCTTGCCGGGGTCGACGTCGAGGGCCAGAAGGCGAGCTTCAAGTCGATCACCGAGGGTGGCGGCGATGGTGCGAACCATTGGTACCGTGTCGTCATCACCGAGGGCCGCAACCGCGAGGTGCGCAAGCTCTTCGACACCGTCGGCCTCACGGTCAGCCGGCTGATCCGCATCCGTTACGGTACGGTGGTGCTGCCGCTGGGCCTGAAGCGCGGCGTCTGCGTCGATCTGGAAGAGGGCGACGTGCGCGCGATCCGGCGTCTTGCCAGCGGCGACAACAGCCCGCGGGATGGCCGCGGCGGCCGCGGCAACGAACCGCGCCAAGGCGGGCAGCCGCAGCAGCGCAACGAGCGCCAGCGCGACAGCGCGCCGGGTGGCCGCCCGGGCGATCGTCAGCGCGGCCCGCGGCGCGAGGGCAACACGCCCGCGCCGCAGGCGTTCGCCGAGGTCGTCGACCGGGGCAACGAGCGCCGCGACGACGGCGACGAGGACCTGGACTTCGACCCATCGTCGATTCCGAATCCGCTGGAGCAGACCTTCGACAAGCGCTTCGTGTCGAACCCGCGCAGTCCGGTCGGCGGCCGCGGCTTCCGCAGCGGCGGCGGCGGCGGCTTCGGCGCCGGCGGCAGCGGCCCGGCGCCAGGTCCGAAGCGGGGTGGGGGCCAGAGCGGCGGCCCGAAGCAGCCGGATCCGCTGCAGACCTCGCTCGGGGTGTTCGGCGCGGATGCCTTCCACCGCAAGAACCGCGGTGGTGGTGGTGGCGGTGGCAATCGCGGGGGTGGCGGCTTCGGCGGCGGTGGCGGCGGGGGCAACAGTGGCGGCGGTTACGGTGGTGGTGGCGGCGGTCGTCGCGGGCGCTGAGCGGCGGCCGGGTTCATCGTCCGGCAAGACCCGCACGCTACAATCCAAGGCTTTGCCAAGTACTTGATTCCAGGAGAGAAGAACATGGCCATCGAACGCACGCTTTCGATCATCAAACCCGATGCGGTCGCGAAGAACGTGATCGGTCAGATCTACGCCCGCTTCGAGGGCGCCGGCCTGAAGATCGTCGCCGCCAAGATGGCGCACCTGTCGCGCGGCGAGGCCGAAGCCTTCTACGCCGTGCACAAGGCTCGCCCGTTCTTCAAGGACCTGGTCGACTTCATGATCTCGGGCCCGGTGATGATCCAGGCGCTGGAAGGCGAGGGCGCGATCCTGAAGAACCGCGACCTGATGGGCGCGACCGACCCGAAGAAGGCCGAGAAGGGCACGATCCGCGCCGACTTCGCCGACAGCATCGACGCGAACGCCGTGCACGGCTCCGATGCCGCGGAGACTGCGGCCACCGAGATCGCCTTCTTCTTCCCCGGCATGAACGTTTACGGCCGCTGAAGACTCGAAGCGCCTCGTCCGACGAGGCTCCAACATGACTGTGGCCAACCTGCTCGACTTCGACCGCGACGCGCTGGCTGCCTTCTGCGAGCAGCTCGGCGAGAAGCGGTTTCGCGCGACCCAGCTGTTCCGCTGGATCCACCAGAAGGGTGCGGCCGATTTCGCGCAGATGTCGGACCTGGCCAAGTCGCTGCGCGACAAGCTCGCGGGGCGCGCGGCGATCGGGGCGATGCCGCTGATCAGCGAGCAGGCCTCGGGTGACGGCACGATCAAGTGGTTGTTCGACGTCGGCGCCGGCAACGCGGTCGAGACGGTGTTCATTCCGGAGGACGACCGCGGCACGCTGTGCATCTCGTCGCAGGCCGGCTGCGCGGTTGGTTGCCGCTTCTGCTCGACCGGCCACCAGGGCTTCAGCCGCAACCTGACGACTGGCGAGATCGTCTATCAGCTCTGGTTCGCCGAGCACCACCTGCGCCGGCGGCTTCATCTGCCCGAGGGCCGGCGCGCGATCACGAACGTCGTGATGATGGGCATGGGCGAGCCGCTGCAGAACTACAGCGCCCTCGTGCCGGCGCTGCGCGTGATGCTCGACGATCATGGCTACGGCCTGTCGCGCCGGCGTGTCACGGTCTCGACCTCGGGCGTGGTGCCGATGATCGAGCGGCTGCGCGACGATTGCCCGGTGGCGCTGGCGGTCTCGCTGCACGCTTCGTCCGACGCGCTGCGCGATGACCTGGTGCCGCTGAACCGCAAGTACCCGCTCGCCGAGTTGCTCTCGAGCTGCCGGCGCTATCTCGACAAGGCGCCGCGCGACTTCATCACCTTCGAGTACTGCATGCTGGCCGGCGTCAACGACAGCGACGCCCAGGCGCGTGAGCTGCTCGCGCTGGTCGCGGCCTCGGGCGTGAGCTGCAAGTTCAACCTGATCCCGTTCAACCCGTTCCCCGAGTCCGGCCTGACGCGCTCGTCGAACGAGCGCGTGACCGCGTTTCTGCGCGTGCTGCAGGACGGTGGCGTGGTCGCCACGGTTCGCAAGACGCGCGGCGACGACATCGACGCCGCCTGCGGCCAGCTCGCCGGCGAGGTCCAGGACCGCACCAACGCGAAGGCGCGGATGACGCGCGCGCCCGTGAAACTGCATCGCCCCGACTCGGCCACGGCCGCAGCGATCGCCGCCGGACGCGCCGCCGGCAGACAGGAGAACAACGCATGATGCTGCTGTCGATGGCGCCCGGTTCACGGCGCTGGCTGCCCGCGCTGCTGCTGAGCGCCACGCTGGCAGGTTGCGTGACGCGGACCTCGGTCACGGAGTCGGTCGGCGATGGCAAGGACATCGTGACCGCGTCCGACGAGTCCGATGCGGGCCGGCGCGCACGGTTGCGCATGGAACTGGCCAGCGGCTACTTCAGCCGCGGCCAGATGACCACGGCGCTGGACCAGGTCAAGCTCGCGTTGCAGGCCGATCCGACGCTGGGCGAGGCCTACAACCTGCGTGGCCTGATCTACGCCAACCTGGGCGACGACAAGCTCGCCGAGGAAAGCTTTCGCCGCGCGCTGCAGCTGAACCCGCGTGACGCCGACACGATGCAGAACTTCGGCTACTACCTGTGCCAGAAGAAGCGCTACCCGGAAGCGAGCTCGATGTTCGACCAGGCCCTCGCGGTGCCGCAATACCGCGAACAATCGCGCACGCTGCTGACCAAGGGGGTGTGCGAGGCCTTCGCCGGGCAGCTGACCGAGTCGGAGGGGACGCTGCTGCGCGCGTACCAGCTCGATCCGTCGAATCCATCGATCTCGGTCAACCTGTCGCAGGTGCTGTATCAGCGCGGCGACTACGAGCGCGCGCGCTTCTACATCCGCCGCGTCAACGCGGTGCCGGCGTTCACCGGCGCGCAGACGCTCTGGCTGGCGGCCCGCGTCGAGCACCAGCTGGGCAATGTCTCGGGCACGCAGGAGCTCGGCGACCAGCTGCGCCGGCGCTTCCCCGACTCGCGCGAGTCGGGCCTGTTCGAGCGAGGAAAGTTCGATGAGTGAGCCCGCCGCGCCCGACGCCGCTGCGCCAGCCCGCGCGACCACCGCGGGCGCATTGCTGCGTCAAGCGCGCCAGGCGCAGGGGCTGCACATCGCCGCGCTCGCCGCGGCGATCAAGGTCGTGCCACGCAAGCTCGAGCTGCTGGAGGCGGATCAGTTCGACCAGCTGCCCGACGCCACCTTCACGCGCGCGCTGGCGCAGACGGTCTGCCGCAGTCTGAAGATCGATGCGGTGCCGGTCCTGGCGCTGCTGCCGCCGCCGAAGGGGCACCGGCTGGAACAGGTCGCCGAGGGCCTGAACACGCCGTTCCGCGAGCGCCCCGGGCGCCTCGCGCCGAAGGAGTGGGCGAGCGTCACGAACCCGGCGCTGTGGATCGTCGCGGTGATCGCGCTGCTGACGCTCGCGGTGTACGCGGTGCCGGCGAGCTGGCTGCCGTTCTCGACCGCCGCGGTGACGCGCGTGCGCCCGGTCGAGGCCGCGGTCACGCCGGTCACGCTACCGGCGGCGGCGGTCGTCGTGCCCGTCGCGGCGTCGGCGGCGCTGGACACGCCGGCAGCGGCCGAGGTCGCGGCGTCCGCGGTGCTTCCGACCGGGCAGCCGGTCGTGGCGGCCGAGCCCGATGCGGTCACCGCGGCGGCGGCCTCGGGCGTGCTCCAGTTCAGCGCCACGGCGCAGTCGTGGGTCGAGGTGACCGACGCGCGCGGCCAGTCGCTGATCGCCCGGGTGCTCGAACCGGGCGAAAGCGTCGGCCTCGACGGCGTGATGCCGCTGAAGGTCAGAATCGGCAACGCGGCCGCCACGCAGCTCGTGTTCCGCGGGCAGCCGCTGGCCCTGGCCGCGTACACGCATGACAACGTGGCGCGGCTCGAACTGAAGTAGCGCACGCAAGGCCCGACACCATGAGCGACATGACCCCGGCGTTCTGCGCCCTCGACGACTACATCGAACCCGCGGCGCCGGCCGCGCACCGCACGCGCCAGGCCCGGGTGGCGTGGGGGACGCGCGTCGTGACGGTGGGCGGCGGTGCGCCGGTGCGCGTTCAGGCGATGACCAACACCGACACGGTGGACGCCATCGGCACCGCGATCCAGGTCAAGGAACTGGCCGCGGCCGGTTCGGAGATGGTGCGCATCACCGTCAACACGCCCGAGGCCGCGGCGGCAGTGCCCTATATCCGCGAGCAGCTCGACCGCATGGGCATCGACGTGCCGCTGATCGGCGACTTCCACTACAACGGCCACCGTCTGCTGACCGAGCACCCGGCGTGCGCCGAGGCCTTGAGCAAGTACCGCATCAACCCCGGCAACGTCGGCAAGGGCGACAAGCACGATCGCCAGTTCGCGCAGATGGTCGAGGCCGCCGCGAAGTACGACAAGGCGGTGCGCATCGGCGTCAACTGGGGCAGCCTCGACCAGGAGTTGCTCACCGGCATGATGGACGCCAACGCCAGGCTGGCCGAGCCGTTCGAGCCGCAGCAGATCATGTACCGCGCGATTCTCACCTCGGCGATCCAGTCGGCCCGGCGCGCCGAGTCGCTCGGCCTGCGCAGCGAGCAGATCATCCTGTCGTGCAAGATGTCGGGTGTGCAGGACCTGATCAGCGTCTACCGCGCGCTCGCGAAGCGCTGCGATTACGCGCTGCACCTCGGCCTGACCGAGGCCGGCATGGGCACGAAGGGCACGGTCGCATCGACGGCCGCGCTGGGCGTGCTGTTGCAGGAGGGCATCGGCGACACGATCCGCGTGTCGCTCACGCCGCAGCCGGGCGAGGCGCGCACCCAGGAGGTGGTCGTCGCGCTGGAGATCCTGCAATCGCTCGGCCTGCGCCAGTTCAACCCCAGCGTCACGGCCTGCCCGGGCTGCGGCCGCACCACCAGCACGACGTTCCAGGAGCTTGCGAAGCAGATCGACGACTACCTGCGCGCACAGATGCCGCTCTGGAAGGTGCGCTACCCCGGCGTCGAGAAGATGAAGGTCGCCGTGATGGGCTGCATCGTCAACGGCCCGGGCGAGAGCAAGCATGCCGACATCGGCATCAGCCTGCCCGGCACCGGCGAAGCGCCGGCCGCGCCGGTGTTCATCGACGGCGAGAAGGCGCTGACCCTGCGCGGCGACAACATCGCGGCCGAGTTCCATGCGCTGGTCGAGCGCTACATCGACAAACGCTTCGGCGCCAGCACAGTGAGCGCGGAGCATCCGGTCGCGCAGGTCTGACGATCTGCGCTGCGACCCGGCGCCGCCGCGATCCGCGGTGGCAAGCCTCTCGTTGACCCGGACCTGGCCATGACTGAATCCACCCAATCCCGACGACCCGAACCGCTGCAAGCGGTCAAGGGCATGAACGACATCCTGCCGCCCGACTCGGCGCGCTGGGAGTGGTTCGAATCCAGGGTGCGCGCGCTGATGGCGCGCTACGGCTACGCCAACGTGCGCACCCCGATCGTCGAACCGACGGCGCTGTTCGTGCGTGGCCTCGGCGAGGTGACCGACATCGTCGAGAAGGAGATGTACTCGTTCGAGGATTCGATGAACGGCGACAAGCTCACGCTGCGCCCCGAAGCGACCGCCGGCATCGTGCGCGCGATGATCGAGCACAACGCGCTGTACAACGGGCCGCTGCGGGTCTGGTCGAACGTCTCGCTGTTCCGCCACGAGCGGCCGCAGAAGGGGCGCTACCGGCAGTTCCACCAGATCGACGTCGAGGCGCTCGGCCACGCCGGGCCGGATGTCGACGCCGAGCAGATCCTGATGTGCCGCGCGCTGCTGCGCGACCTGGGCATTCCGATGGAGCACGTGCGGCTCGAACTCAACAGCCTGGGCCAGCCGGCCGAGCGCCTGGCGCACCGTGCCGCGCTGGTCGCGCACTTCGAGTCGCATGCCGATCGCCTGGACGACGATGCGAAGCGCCGCCTGCACAGCAACCCGCTGCGCATTCTCGACACCAAGAACCCAGCGATGCAGGCGATCGTCGACGCCGCGCCGAAGCTGATGGACTTTCTCGGCGCGGCATCGCTCGCGCACCTGAACGCGGTGCGCGCGGTGCTCGATTCGGTCGGTCTGCCTTACCGCATCAACCCGCGTCTGGTGCGCGGCATGGACTACTACAACCTGACCGTCTTCGAGTGGATCACCGACCAGCTCGGCTCGCAGGGCACGGTCTGCGGCGGCGGCCGCTACGACGGGCTGTTCGAGCAGCTCGGCGGCAAGCCGACGCCGGCCGTCGGCTGGGGCATGGGGGTCGAACGCATGCTGCTGCTGCTGGAAGCGGTGGGCGTGCAGCCGGCCGTCGATGCGCCTGACGTCTACGCGATCGTGCCGGCCGCCGCCGCCATGCCGACCGCGATGGCCACGGTCGAGGCGCTGCGCGGCGCCGGCATCACCGTGCTGATGCACGCGGCCGGCGCCGACGCCTGGGGCGGCATGAAGAGCCAGTTCAAGCGCGCCGACGCGAGCGGCGCACGCCATGCACTGATCTTCGGTGCCGACGAGCTGGCGCGCGGCGAGGTTGCGATCAAGCCGCTGCGCGACGCCGCGGTCGCGCAACGCGCGGTCGCGCTGGCCGATGTGGCGCTCTGGGGCGCCGGGCTGCGCACCGCATAATCCCGCCTTCACTGGAAAACATCCCGTCCATGGCCACGCATCTCGACCTCGAAGAACAAGAACAGCTGGACCAGCTGAAGGCATTCTGGAAGCGCTACGGAAACCTGATCACCTGGCTGCTGATCGCCGCGCTCGCCGCCTACGCCGGCTGGAACGGCTGGAACTACTGGCAGCGCGACCAGGCCGGCAAGGCCGGTGCGATGTTCGACCAGCTCGACAAGGCGGCGCAGGCGGGCGATGCCGCGCAGGCCGGCCGTGTCTTTGCCGACCTGAAGGAGCGCTATCCGCGCACCGTGTTTGCCGCGCAGGGCGGTCTGGCGGCGGCCAAGGTGCAGGTCGACAAGGGCCAGGGCGATGCCGCGCTGGCGACGCTCGCCTGGGTCGGCGCGAACGCCACCGAGGCCGAATACCAGACGATCGCGAAGCTGCGCGCGGCCGGCATCCTGCTCGACCAGAAGAAATACGACGAGGCGCTGAAGCAGCTCGACGGCGCCAGCGCGCCCGAGTTCGCCGCGCTGGTGAACGATCGGCGCGGCGACGTGCTGCTTGCGCAGGGCAAGAAGGACGACGCCAAGGCGGCGTTTGCCAAGGCCTGGCAGGCGATGGACGCGAGCGTCACCTACCGCCGCCTGATCGAGGCCAAGCTGACCGCGCTCGGTGCCGCGCCGGCCGATGCGATCAAGGTTGCGGAGGGGGCGAAATGAGGGCGGGCCGCGTGATGGCGCGCTGGGCCGAGCGTTGGTTCGCGTTGCTGGCGGGCACGGCGTTGCTGGCCGGATGCGCGGCCAGCAAGCCCAAGCCGGAACCGCTCGCACCGTTGACGCCGAAGATGAGCGCCAGCGTCGCCTGGAGCCAGCGCGTCGACGGCGTGAAGTTCCCGTTGGCGGTGGCGGTCACGCGCGGCCAGTTCGTGGTCGCCGGCGACGACGGCACCGTGCTCGCGCTCGATGCCGAGACCGGCCGCGAGGTCTGGCGCGGCCAGGCCGGCGCGAAGCTCAGCGCCGGCGTCGGCAGCGACGGGCGCTTCGCCGCGGTCGTGTCGCGCGAGGGCGAACTGGTGGTGTTCGAGCAGGGCCAGGTCAAGTGGCGCAAGGCGCTGGGCAGCCGCGTCACGACCGCGCCACTGGTCGCCGGCGAGCGTGTGTTCGTGCTCGGCGTCGATCGCGCGGTGCAGGCCTTCGATGCGTTCGACGGCCGCAAGCTCTGGGCCCTACAGCGCCCGGGCGATCCGCTGACGCTGGCGCAGTCGGGCGTGCTCGCCGCTTTCAAGGACACGCTGATCGTCGGCCAGGGGCCGCGCATGGCCGGCATCGACCCGTTGAAGGGCACGGTGCGCTGGGATGTCGCCGTCGGCTCGCCGCGTGGCGCGAACGAGATCGAACGCCTGGCCGACCTGGTCGGGCCGTCGCTGCGCGTCGGCGATCTGGTCTGCGCGCGTTCGTTCCAGGCGGCAGTGGGCTGCGTCAACGCCCAGAGCGGCGTGCTCGTGTGGAGCAAGAACATCGGCGGCATCGACGCGATCGGCGGTGACGATCAGTTCGTCTTCGCGGGTGACGCCACCGACCGCATCAGCGCCTGGAAGACCGCCACCGGCGACGTCGCCTGGACCAGCGACAAGCTGCAGTACCGCGGCCTGAGCGCGCCGCTGAGCATCGGCAAGACCGTCGTGTTCGGCGACGAGGACGGCACCGTGCACTGGTTCGCGCGCGACACCGGCGAAGCGCAACTGCGCCTGCCCACGGATGGGAGCGCGATCGTCGCACCGCCGGTCGCGTCGGGGTCGACGATGCTGGTGGTCACGCGCAAGGGCGGATTGTTCGCCTTTCGCTTCTGAGCGGGCGCGGTCCGGGCCATCATGAAACCGGTGATCGCCATTGTCGGGCGCCCGAACGTGGGCAAGTCGACGCTGTTCAACCGCATGACGAAGAGCCGCGACGCGATCGTCGCCGACTTCTCCGGGCTGACGCGCGACCGCCACTACGGTGACGGGCGCAGCGGCGAGCACGAGTTCATCGTCGTCGACACCGGCGGTTTCGAGCCCGACAGCACCTCCGGCATCGTCAAAGAGATGGCCAAGCAGACGCGCCAGGCGGTGGCCGAGGCCGATGCCGTGATCTTCGTGGTCGACGTGCGCTCGGGCGTCTCGGGGCAGGACCACGACATCGCACGCTACCTGCGCACCGTCGGCAAGAAGGTGATCCTGGCGGTCAACAAGGCCGAGGGCATGCAGGAGTCGCCGCTGCTGGCCGAGTTCTTCGAGCTCGGCCTGGGCGACCCGCACCCGATCTCGTCGGCGCACGGGCAGGGCATCCGCAGCCTGACCGAAGCGGCGCTCGCGCACTTCGAGTTCGACGCCGAAGACGACGAGACGCATGCGGAGGGCGCGCCGATCCGACTGGCGGTCGCCGGCCGGCCGAATGTCGGCAAGTCGACGTTGATCAACACCTGGCTCGGCGAGGAGCGCCTGGTGGCTTTCGACCAGCCGGGCACGACGCGCGACGCGATCACGGTGCCGTTCGAGCGCGGCGGCCAGAAATTCGAACTGATCGACACCGCTGGCCTGCGCCGCCGCGGCAAGGTGTTCGAGGCGGTCGAGAAGTTCTCGGTCGTCAAGACGCTGCAGGCGATCGCCGACGCCAACGTGGTACTGCTGCTGCTGGACGCGACCCAGGGCGTGACCGACCAGGACGCGCACATCGCCGGCTACATCCTCGAGAGCGGCCGTGCGGTGGTGATCGCGATCAACAAGTGGGACGCGGTCGACGACTACCAGAAGCAGACGCTGCAGCGCTCGATCGAGCAGCGTCTGGCGTTCCTGAAGTTCGCGGCGGTGCTGCACATTTCGGCGATCAAGCGCCAGGGGCTGGGCCCGGTCTGGAAGGCGATCGCCGACGCGCACGCCTCGGCGATCAAGAAGATGCCCACGCCGGTACTGACGCGGCTGCTCCAGGAAGCTGTCGAGCACCAGGCGCCGAAGCGCGCCGGCGCGTTCCGCCCGAAGCTGCGCTACGCCCACCAGGGCGGCATGAACCCGCCGCTGATCGTGATCCACGGCAATTCGCTGGACCACATCACCGATTCGTACAAGCGCTTCCTCGAAGGGCGCTTTCGCGAGCATTTCAAGCTGACGGGCACGCCGATGCGCATCGAGATGCGGTCGTCCAAGAACCCGTTCGACCACAAGGACTGAGTGCCGGCGCCCGGCCTGCAGGGGCCAAAGGCCCCTAACTTGCTGCGCCGCGTCAACGCTGTGTTAACGTGAACGCTTGTCGAACTTTCATCACGGAGAATATCGTGAGCAACAAAGGGCAACTCCTACAAGACCCCTTCCTGAACCTGCTGCGCAAGGAGCATGTTCCGGT
>JAYSLR010000396.1:0-3600 GCA_043725365.1 Rhizobacter sp.
CAGACGACAAGAGCCAGATCGCCGAGTACCTGGACCTGTACCACGGCGAAGGCATCCAGCACATCGCGATGGGCACCGACGACATCTACACGACCGTCGACGGCATGAAACGGCAGGGCGTGGCGTTTCAGGACACGATCGCGACCTACTACGACCTCGTCAATCGGCGCCTGCCCAACCACGGCGAGAACCTGGAGGAGCTGAAGCGCCTGCGCATCCTCGTCGACGGCGCAACGCACCAGGGCGCGCCGAACGAGTTGCTGCTGCAGATCTTCACGCAGACGGTGATCGGGCCGATCTTCTTCGAGATCATCCAGCGCAAGGGCGACCAGGGTTTCGGCGAGGGCAACTTCCGCGCGCTGTTCGAGAGCATCGAACTCGACCAGGTGCGGCGCGGCGTGCTCAAGGACGAGAGCACGCCGGCACGATGACTCCCTTCAGCTTCCTGAAGCCAGACGGTGCCTGCGAAGGCCTCGACATCGACCTCGCACGATCGCTCGCGGCGGCGATGGGCGCGAAGCTCGAAGTTGTGAAGACGAGCTGGTCCAACCTGATGCCCGACTTCACGGCCGCCAAGTGCGGGATCGCGATCGGCGGCATCTCGGTCACGACCGAGCGCCAGAAGCGCGCGTTCTTCAGCGCCGCTTACATGGTCAACGGCAAGACGCCGATCGTGCGGTGTGACGACGTCGCGACGCACCGGAGCGTAAGTGGTCGAGGTGAGAGGTCGCAGGCGCCTGGCATCAGCGCGGCACCCTTTCAACTCAACCAGCGCAACAGGCCTTCGAAGACGCTGCGGTTGAACGCCATGTGCATGTGGGCCGTGCCCGGCACGTGAACATTGTCGGCATGCGGCAGCGTGCCCGAGGCGGCAGGGAACACGATGTTGTCGCAGTGGCCGAAGTAGCAGGTGAACTTCTCCTGGCGCGCGCGCGGCTCGCGCTGCGCGAGCTTGGCCAGCCACGGGCTGTCCAGGCGCATCTGCCGGCCATTGGCCGTGTGCCCGAAGCGCGCCAGCCAGGTGCCATGGTGCGGGCTGGCGATCGTCAGCACGCGCTGCACACGCGCGTCGGCGTCGAAGCGCGCGAGCCAGGCCCGGATCGCGACACCGCCCATGCTGTGGCCGACGAGCACCACCGGCCGGCCGGTTGCGCGTTCGACGCGGGCCACGGCGTCTTCGATGATCCGCGGGTAGTGATCGATCGTGCCGAACACCGGTTCCAGGTTGACCGCGACAAAAGGGACGCCGCGCGCGCGCAGTTCGCGCATCCATGGGTTCCAAAGCCCACGATTGCAGACGAAGCCGTGCACCAGCACGACGCCCGGCTTGGATAGGCAGCCGGCAGGCACATGGTCCGACTCCGCCTTCGAGCGAAACGGCTGTTGCCACAGGAAGACGCGCGGCGCAGTCAGCACTTCATGTGCCCAGGCCGTCAGCAGCTGGCGCACATTGGGGCGGAGCGTGGCGTCGGCGCGTTGCACGAAGTACAGCGTGACGAACTCGGCAGCAAGGAACAGCGCGTAGCCGAACAGGATCACGATGACGCCGCTCGCGGCCCAGATCGGGCGGTCGGCGACGCCGACGCAGTACACCCAGGCGATGGCCATGCCCAGCAGCGAGATCGAGACGAACTTCTGCAGGCGGGCAAGCATGGGGCATGCTATCAGTGGGGGTGGCGGCGGCGCTCGGTACAGTAGGCGGATTCCTTCAAGGGGCAGCGACCTGCATGTCAATCACGGCCACGACCATCCTCGCGCACCTGCAGACCGTCGAGGCCGAGCGCGCGAGGCGCGCGGCGGTCGCGAACCTTGACGATCGCGTGATCGCAGTGAAGGCGTACCAGCAGCGCCGCTTCTCCCATACGTATGCCGATTTGCTGCACAGCGCACGTTATGGCGCGGCTTCGCGCTTCTTTCTTGACGAACTCTACGGTCCGAACGATTTCACCCGCCGCGATGCCCAGTTCGCCCGCGTCGTACCGGCGCTCGTGCGACTGTTTCCACGCGAGATCGTCGACACGGTCGCGACGCTGGCCGAGTTGCACGCGCTGTCGGAGATGCTTGACTCGTTGATGGGTGCTCAGATCGACCGCGAGCCGATCACCGGCATCGACTACATCGGTGCCTGGCAACGAACCGATCAGGTGCCGCAACGAGAACGCCAGATCGATCTGACGCTGGAGGTTGCGAACCGGCTTGATCGCTTCACACGCCGCCCGCTCTTGCGCAACAGCCTTCGCCTGATGCGCGCGCCGGCACGCGCCGCCGGATTGAGCGAGTTGCAGCAGTTCCTGGAAGCCGGATTCGACACGTTTCGCAAGATGAACGGGGCACAGGAGTTCATCGTCATGGTGGGAACTCGTGAGCGGGCGCTCGCTTCTTCGCTGTTTTCCGCAGAACTGACAAACCCCGCGGCGGACTCGGTGCAGCGTGCGCTGCAATGCCTGCCCTGATCCACCGGCGAGCGGCCCCGACGCGTTAGCATCGCCTCGACACCACTGCCGCACCAACAGACCTGGATGAACACGATTTTCGAGACGGCGGGACTGAGGGTCTTCGAGCGCGGCTGGCTCTCGTCGAACAGCCTGCTTTTCGACGGCGGTTCACACGGCGAGTCCGTGCTGATCGACTCGGGCTACTGCACACACGCCGCCCAAACGGTGGCGCTGGTGCGCAACGCGCTGGGCGATCGCCGGTTGGATCGCATCGTCAACACGCATTTGCATTCCGACCACTGCGGTGGCAATCACGCGCTGCAAGCGGCGTTCGACTGCATGATCGACGTTCCGGCTGGCGAAGTCGACAAGGTGGATCGCTGGGACGAGGCGCAGCTGACCTACCGCGACACGGGCCAGCGCTGCCCGAGATTCATGCGCACGGGGTCGATCCGCGTGGGCGACCAGATCCGCTGCGGCGATTGGCCCTGGCAAGTCATCGCCACACCCGGCCATGACCCGGAGTCAGTCGTCCTGTATCAGCAGGAGCTGAAGCTGTTGATCTCGGCGGATGCGCTCTGGGAGACCGGTTTCGGTGTGGTGTTTCCAGAACTCGAAGGTCAGAAGGCGTTCGAGGATGTCCGGGACACGCTGGATCGGCTCGGACGCCTGGCGGTGCAATGGATCCTTCCTGGCCACGGCGCGCCGTTTCAGGATCTGACCAAATCACTCGATCGAGCCCACCGTCGGCTTGACGGGTTCCTGGCCGATCCGGCACGACACGCCAGACACGCGGCGAAGGTGCTGATCAAATTCCATCTGCTCGAAGTACAGGAGCGAGAACTCGCCGAACTGCTGGCGTGGCTCGAGTCGACCAGATACTTCCGAATTACCCACGATCAGCATTTTCGGGGCACACCGTTTACCGCGTGGACGATGGAATTGCTAGCCGACCTGACGGCATCGAACGCCATTGCAAGGGCGGATGGTAGAGTCCGAAATATATAATCGGCTTCATCCAGAATGCGCCGCAAAGGCAAAAGGGCCCTCGTCTTTCGACGAGGGCCCTTTTTAATAATAGCCTGACAATGTCCTACTTTCACACGGGAACCCGCACTATCATCGGCGCTGAGGCGTTTCACTGTCCTGTTCGGGATGGGAAGGA
>JAYSLR010000397.1:0-2698 GCA_043725365.1 Rhizobacter sp.
GGCGTACTTGCCGGCATACGGCGACAACGGCGCCAGCTCCAGGTCGGTGGCCTTGGCCCGGATATCGAGCGCGAGCGGCTTGACGCTGGGGTTGACCTGGCCGCTGATCTCCAGCAGCGCGGTGCCCTCGGCGCGGCCGTGCAGTGCCAGTGTCGCCATCTCGCGGCTGCCCGAGCTGAACGCGCCGAGCTCGCCGTTCAGCTCGGTCAATGCGGCGCTGTAGTTCGGCCGGACGAAATGATCGGTGAAGTCGACGCGGCCGTTCGTCAGCTTGGTCGCGCCGACCCGGATCTCGATCGGCAGGTCGCCGCCCGGCGCCGCCGGCGCGCTCGCCGCCGGGGCCGCCGCGACCGCGGCCGGCACGGACGCCGCCGCCGCCGGTGCCGGGGCAGCTTCGTCCGGCACCGCGGTGACCTCCTGCAGGTTGAAGCGGCCCTGCTCGGTGATGACCAGGCGCGAGTAGAAGTCGGTCAGCGCCGCCTCGCCGATCTCGATCCGCGGCTTCGCGTGCGGCTTGACCGCGACCTTCACGCCCTTCAGCGCGAGCGACTGCCAGCTCAGCAGCTCGTCGGTGTTCGCGAGGCTGGCGCCCTGCCCGGATTCGGGCAGCGTCGCGATGTGCACGTCGCCGAGCAGCACGTCGCCGGCGGCGTTCACGTCGAGTCCGGCCGGCGATTCGCGCAGGGCCAGCGTGCCGGTGTAGCCGGCCTCGGCATGCAGCAGGGTCAGGCGCACCCGATCCGCGAAGTACGGCGCGAGCAGCGCGACCGGCAGGCGCACCAGCTTCAGCGTGCCGCTGGCCAGCAGCGGCTGCAGGCCGACGCGGCCCTTGTAGGCGATCGTGCCGGCCTGACGCTGCCGGTCACGCGTGCCGCCGCCGATGCGCGCGCCGACCTGCAGGGTCGCCGGCGGTACCGCGTGCTCGCCGTGCCACTGCGCGTTCTGCAAGGCCACGCGCAGGCCGCTGAGCTCGATCCGCACCGGCTCGCTCGCGCCGGCACGGGCGAGCGCATCGGCGAAGCGCACCCTGCCGTCGTCGACCCGCAGGTCCTTCAGCTGGACCTGCCACACCGGCGCCGCGGTGACCCTCGGCGCCGGCGGCGGCGGGTGCGCCGGCGGGGAGCCGCCGCCGGCCATCCAGCCCTGCACGTTCAGCCGCCCGCTGCGGTCGCGCGCGAGCTGGACGGCCGGCTGCACCAGCGTGACGCTGCCGAGTGCGACCGTGCGCGCCAGCACGTCGATCTTGACGTCGGCGAGCGCGAGCTGCTTCAGCGCGACCACGTCCTGCGCGCCGCGGCCGCTGCCCTCGCGCACCTTGAGGTTGTCGAGCGCGAGGCGGTCGATCGCGAGCTGCAGCCGCGGCGCGTCGGCGGCGCCCGACCAGTCGAGCTGCGCCTGCGCCGCGAGCTGGCCCTCGACGGTGGGCGTCAGCGTCTGCGACAGGTAGGGCGCGAAGGCGGCGAGCGAGACGCTCGTCAGCGTGACCCCGAGCTTCGCGTCGTGGTCGGTGACCGGCCCCTCGGCAGCGAACTCGGCCAGCACCGGTGCGCCGGCCGCCTGGGTGTGCAGCGCACCCTTGATCGTCACCGGGATCGGCTGCGTCAATGGCCAGCGCAGCTGCTTCGCGCCGACGCTCAGGCCGTCGAGCTGCAGGCTCGCGGCGGGCTTCACCGCGGCATCGGTCCAGAGCACGCGTGCATCGGTGAGGTCCAGCGCCTCGAGGCTCAGTTGCCAGGCCGGCGCCGCAGTCGCCGGCTGCGCCGCGGCGGAGGCCCCGGAGGCCGGTGCGGCAGCGCGCGGCGCGGCCTTCGCATCGGCGGGCGGCGCTGCGAGCTGCAGCAGGTTGATCCGGCCGGCCGCGTCGCGCGTGGCGTGCAGCTGCAGCCCGTCGACGCGCAGGCTGTCGAACGCGAGCCGACGCGCCAGCGGCTGCACGTCGCGCAGCGCGAGCTGCAGCCGCTGCCACGCCGCCAGCGGCGCCCCGGCCGCGTCCGTCAGCGCGAGGTCCTTCGCACCGAACGTGCCTTTCAGCGTGGCCTGTGGCGGCGCGCCGGGCGCCGCCGTGAAGCTCAGGTTCAGGTCGGCCGAGACGCTGCCGCGCGTGACGCGCACCGGCAGCGTGGACGGCAGGTAGCCGAGGAAGGGCGCGAGATCGAGGTCGGCCACCGCCAGCTTCAGCTCGCCGGCCTTGGTCTGTGCAAACGGCGTGGCCTGCGCGCCGCTGTCGAAGGGCGTGCCGTTGAGCCTGAACGCCAGCCTCGGCTCGACCTTGACGTCGACCTGCGCCGGCAGGTTCGAGATGAACGGCAACGCCAGCTGCAACGCATCGATCTGCTGGACGCGGCCCACCGGCCGGTCGTCGAAACGCAGCTGCGCATCGCGCAGCTGCAGGTTGTAGAGCGCGAAGCGGGCCGGCTCGGCGGCCGGCTTCGCGTCGGGCTTCGGCGCGAAGCGCGCGATCAGGTCGTCGATGTCGTAGTGGCCTTCGCCAACGCGGGCGATGCGCAGCCGCAGCGCATCGATCTCGAGCGCCTCGATCACCGGCGCGAGCCGGAACAGCGACGCGGCCGACAGGTTCGCGTGCACCTGCCCGATCTTCAGCAGCGGCTCGCTGCCGGCGGGCAGCCCGGCGACCGCGAGATCCCTGACGTTCAGGTCCAGGTTCCAGGGGTGAAAGCTCACCTCGCCGATCGTCACC
>JAYSLR010000398.1:0-2661 GCA_043725365.1 Rhizobacter sp.
AGCAGATCGGGATCCATCGTTGGTGTAGATACGCCGGCCACTCGGCCGACCACCAACGAAACCGCGCATTATAAACTCAGCGATCGCCCCACAGGACAAGTCATGAGCAGCCCCGCTTTGCTGATCCGCCCCAGCACCCCCGCCGACCTGCCGGCGATCACCGCCATCTACGGCTGGAACGTGCTGAACGGCACCGGCACCTTCGAGCTCGAGGTACCGGACGAGGCCGACATGTCGCACCGGCGCGACGATGTGCTGGCCAAGGGCCTGCCCTGGCTGGTCGCCGAGCGCGGCGGCGCAGTGCAGGGCTACGCCTACGCCAACCACTTCCGTCCGCGCCGCGCGTACCGCTTCTGCGTCGAGGATTCCGTCTACCTCGCGGCCGAGGCGCGCGGCCAGGGCCTGGGGCGCCTGCTGCTGGCCGAACTGATGGCGCGCTGCGAAGCGGCCGGCGCGCGCCAGATGCTTGCGGTGATCGGCGATTCGGCCAACCTCGGCTCGATCGGCGTGCACCGCACGCTCGGCTTCGAGCACGTCGGCGTGATGAAGTCGGCCGGCTGGAAGTTCGATCGCTGGCTCGACGTCGTGCTCATGCAGAAGGCGCTCGGCCCGGGCAGCGCCACCGATCCGGTGGACGTCGCATGACGACGGCCCCGCAAGCCTACAAGTCGAAGACGCTGGCGACCTGGATCGCGCTGCTCGCCGGCAGCGTCGGTCTTCATCGCTTTTACCTGCACGGGTTTCGCGACCGCTGGGGCTGGCTGTTCGTCTGGCCCAGCCTGGTGGGCCTGTACGGCGTACAGCGCATGCGCCTCCTGGGTGGCGACGATCACCTGGCATGGGTGCTGATACCGATCCTGGGCGTCATGCTGTCAATCGCCATGCTGACCGCGATCGTCTACGGCTTGACCCCGGACGAGAAGTGGAACGCCCGCTTCAACCCGACCGGCCAGCAGCACCAGATGAACTGGGCGACGGTGATCGGCGTCGCCGCGGCGCTGATCCTCGGCGGCGGCGTGCTGATGGCCACGCTCGCGTTCAGCGCGCAGCGCTACTTCGAGTACCAGGCCGAGTTGGCTCAGGGCAAGACGACCAACCCGATCCAGTAGGAAACACCGGCCACGAAGGCCGACGCCGGGATCGTGAAGATCCAGGCCCAGACGATGTTGCCGGCCACCCCCCAACGCACCGCGGCGGCGCGCTGCACCGAGCCGACGCCGACGATCGCGCCGGTGATCGTGTGCGTGGTCGACACCGGAACGCCCATGGCGGTAGCCAGGAACAGCGTGATCGCACCGCCTGCCTCGGCACAGAAGCCGCCGACCGGCTTGAGCTTGGTGATCTTCTGACCCATGGTCTTGACGATGCGCCAGCCGCCGAACATCGTGCCGGCGCCGATCGCGAGGTAGCAGCACCAGATCACCCAGCTCGGCGGCAGCTTGTCGGCGCCGTTCGCGTAGTCGGTCGCGATCAGCAGCATCCAGATGATGCCGATGGTCTTCTGCGCGTCGTTGCCGCCGTGGCCCAGGCTGTACAGACCGGCCGAGATCAGCTGCAGCCGCCGGAACATGTTGTCGACCCTCAGCGGCGAGGCGTGCCGGCACAGGTTCGCCACCAGCACCATCAGCAGCGAGCCCAGCAGAAAGCCCAGCAACGGCGACAGGAAGATGAACAGCACCGTCTTCCAGATCCCGGCCGCGATCAGCGAGCCCGCGCCGGCCTTCGCGATCACCGCACCGACGATGCCGCCGATCAGCGCATGCGACGAGCTCGACGGGATGCCCCACCACCAGGTGATCACGTTCCAGAAGATCGCGCCGATCAGCGCGCCGAACACCACATGGTGATCGACCACCCCGGGCATCACGATACCCTTGCCGATCGTCGCCGCGACGTTCAGGTGGAAGATCAGGATCGCGACCACGTTGAAGAACGCCGCGAACACGATCGCCTGCTGCGGCTTGAGCACGCCGGTGGAGACGACCGTCGCGATCGCGTTTGCCGCGTCGTGGAAACCGTTCATGAAGTCGAACGCGACGGCCAGCACGACCAGCAGCGCGACGACCCAGAACGCGGCCTGGATGGAGCCCATGCGTCAGGCGGTCAGGAGTTCTCGAGGACCACGCCCTCGATCAGGTTCGCCACGTCCTCGCAGCGGTCCGAGATCGATTCGAGCAACTCGTAGATCGCCTTCAGCTTGATCAGTTCGCGCACGTCGTTCTCTTCGCGGAACAGCTTCGACATCGCCGAGCGCATCACGCGGTCGGCGTCCGACTCCAGCTTGTCGATCTCCGCGCAGGTCTTGATCGCGGCGTCGGCCGTCTCGGCCTGGCTGATCCTGGGCAGCAGCGAAACCGCGTGCTGCACCCGCTCGCAGCACCTCGCGCTGATGTCGCCGAGCCGCAATATGTCTTCGGTCATCGCGCGCACGTCGTAGAGCGACATGGTCTCGGACGCGTCCTGCAGCAGGTCGAGGATGTCATCCATCGCATTGATCAGGCCATGGATCTGTTCGCGGTCGATCGGCGTGATGAAGGTCTTGTGCAGCAGCCGGTTGACCTCGGCGGTGATGCGGTCGGCCTGGCGCTCGTAGTTGCCGACGTCGTTGGCGTACTTTTCGCGCAGTTGCGGATCGGCGTAGTTGCGGATCAGCAGAATGAA
>JAYSLR010000399.1:0-3054 GCA_043725365.1 Rhizobacter sp.
ACCGGCATGGACGCGATCGCGCACTGCATGGAGACCTTCATGGCCGCGCCGTTCAACCCGCCGGCCGACGGCATCGCGCTCGACGGCCTGGAGCGCGGCTGGGCCCACATCGAGCGCGCCACCCGCGACGGCTCGGACCGCGACGCGCGGCTGAACATGATGAGCGCGTCGATCGAGGGCGCGATGGCGTTCCAGAAGGGGCTGGGCGCGGTGCACTCGCTCTCGCACAGCCTGGGCGGCGCGAACCCGAAGCTGCACCACGGCACGCTCAACGCGATGTTCCTGCCGGCGGTGGTGCGCTTCAACGCCAGCGCCGAGAGCGTCGTCAAGGACCGGCGACTGGCCCGCATGGCGCGCGCGATGGGGCTGGCCAGCGGCGACGACATCCCCGACGCGATCCGCGCGATGAACGCGCGGCTCGGTCTGCCCACCGGCCTTGCGGCGATGGGCGTCGAGCGCTCGATGTTCGAGCGCATCATCAGCGGCGCGCTGGCCGATCACTGCCACAAGACGAACCCGCGCATCGCCAGCGCCGACGAGTACCGCGCGCTGCTCGAGGAATCGATGTGAGCCTGAACCAGGAGCCGAACACCATGACCCGCCCGTTTCGAATTGCCGTGATCCCCGGCGACGGCATCGGCAAGGAAGTGATCCCCGAGGGGCTGCGCGTGCTCGACGCCGCGGCGCGGCGCTTCGGCATCGCGCTCGAGTACCGGCACATCGAGTGGGCCAGCTGCGACTACCACGCCGCGCACGGCCAGATGATGCCGGACGACTGGAAGGCGCAGCTCGCCGGCGTCGACGCGCTGTACTTCGGTGCGGTGGGGTGGCCGGCCGCGGTGCCCGATCACGTGTCGCTGTGGGGCTCGCTGCTGAAGTTCCGGCGCGAGTTCGACCAGTACGTGAACCTGCGCCCGGTGCGGCTGTTCGAGGGCGTGGCGAGCCCGCTGGTGGATCCACAAGGCAAGCCGCGCAAGCCGGGCGACATCGACTACTTCGTCGTGCGCGAGAACACCGAGGGCGAGTACACGTCGATCGGCGGCGTGATGTACGCCGGCACCGAGCGCGAGATCGTGATCCAGGAGACGGTGTTCTCGCGCCACGGCACCGACCGGGTGCTGAAGTACGCGTTCGAGCTGGCCCGTTCGCGCCCGCGCAGGCAGCTGACCGTCGCGACCAAGAGCAACGGCATCGCGATCAGCATGCCGTGGTGGGACGGCCGCGCCGATGCGGTCGGCGCCGCCTATCCCGACGTGACGATGGACAAGCAGCACATCGACATCCTGTCGGCGCGCTTCGTGCTGCAGCCCTCGCGCTTCGACGTGGTGGTCGCGAGCAACCTGTTCGGCGACATCCTGTCCGACCTCGGGCCTGCGACCACCGGCACGATCGGCCTGGCGCCCTCGGCGAATCTGAACCCGGAGCGCACGTTCCCGTCGCTGTTCGAGCCGGTGCACGGCTCCGCGCCCGACATCTACGGCCAGAACATCGCGAACCCGATCGCGATGATCTGGTCCGGTGCGCTGATGCTGGACTTCCTGACCGAGGGCGAGGGCGCCGGCCGCGCCGCGCACGACGCCATCGTCGCGGCGATCGAGGCGGTGCTGCGCGAGGGCCCGCGCACGCGCGACCTGGGCGGCAAAGCCTCGACGACCGAGGTCGGTCAGGCCATCGCGGCACGCGTTGCCGCCTGAGCCTGCGGGTCTGCGGCGGCCCCGCCGACCCGCCGCCGCTACTCGATGTTCTGCACCTGCTCGCGCAGCTGCTCGATCGCGACCTTCATCTCGACCGAGATGTTGGTCAGCTCCAGCGCCGCGGCCTTCGAGCCCAGCGTGTTGGCCTCGCGCAGCAGTTCCTGGATCAGGAAGTCCAGGCGCTTGCCGACCTCGCCGCCGGCCTTGAGCAGCCGCGCGATCTCGTCCAGGTGCGAGCGCAGCCGCGCCAGCTCTTCGGCCACGTCGATGCGGATCGAGTAGGCCGCCGCCTCGTTCAGCGCACGCTCCTGCAGCGCCTCGCGCGAGATCGTGTTGGCCGCGCCGGTGGCCTCGAGCGCCTCGGTCCAGCGCTCGAGGAAGCGCTGCTGCTGGCGCTTGACGACGGCCGGCACCAGCGGCTCGGCCTGCGTGGCGAGCTCACGCAACCGGTCCACGCGCTCCATCAGCACCTTGACCAGGCGTGCACCTTCGCGTTCGCGCGCCTCGCGCAGGCCGGCGATGCAGCGCTTCGCGGCGTCGAGCGCTGCCTCGTCGAGCTTCTCGGACGGCGCGCTGCCCTTGCACCACTGCAGGATCTCGTGCACCGACAGACCTTGCGCCTTCGGCAGCCAGCCCTGGACCGTGCTTTCCAGGCGCACCAGCCGGTTCAGCTGGTCGGGCTGCGGCTGTGGCCAGTTCGTCTCGCTCTCGGTGCGCGTGCTCAGGCGCAGCTCGACCTTGCCGCGCTTGAAGGCCGCCGACAGCAGGTCGCGCAGCGCCGGTTCGAGCGCCCGGAACTCGTCGGGAAGGCGAAAACCCAGGTCCAGGAAGCGGCCGTTGACCGAGCGCAATTCGATGCTGACGCTGGCGTTCGCGGGACCCGCCGGGCGGGTTGCCAAATTGTCCGCGGCGCCCGCCGTTTCATGGGCGGAATGGGCCCCGGCGGAGGCGCTGGCGAAGCCGGTCATGCTGTAGACTGCCATGCGCTGACCCTTCAGAAAATCGGATTATGTCAAAGCCCAAACCCGCTCCCTTGCCGTCCGGCACTGTGGTGGGTGGCTATCAGGTCATCAAGAAGCTCGCGGCCGGCGGCTTCGGCGTCGTGTACCTGTGCGAAGACACCGAGCGGCACCTGGTCGCGCTGAAGGAATACCTGCCGTCCTCGCTGGCCGAACGCTCGCCCGGCGAGCTGACGCCGCGGGTCAAGCCCGAGAAGCAGCCGCTGTATCGCCTCGGCCTGAAGAGCTTCTTCGAAGAAGGGCGCTCGCTCGCGCAGATCAGCCACCCGAGCGTGGTCTCGGTGCTGAACTTCTTCCGCGAGAACGAAACCGTCTACATGGTGATGAACTACCTGCAGGGC
>JAYSLR010000400.1:0-5967 GCA_043725365.1 Rhizobacter sp.
GCGCCGGCAGCTACGTGACGCTGCGCGACCTGATCGACTGGACCAGCCGCGACGCGGTGCGCTTCTTCCTGCTCAGCCGCAAGGCCGACAGCGAGTTCACCTTCGACGTCGACCTGGCGCTGAAGCGCAACGACGAGAACCCGGTGTTCTACGTGCAGTACGCGCACGCGCGCATCTGCTCGGTGATCCGCAACTTCAGCGACCAGGGCGGGCGGCTCGCCAGTGCACCCGATCTCGCGCTGCTGACCGCGCCGACCGAGGCCGCGCTGATGCTCGAGCTCGCCGAGTACCCGGCGGTGCTGGCGAACGCGAGCGCGAGCCTGGCGCCGCACGACCTGACCTTCTACCTGCGCGACGTGGCCGGCGCCTTCCACAGCTACTACGGTGCCGAGCGCGTGCTCGGCGACGACGCCGCGCTGACGCGCGCGCGCATCGCGCTGCTGATGGCGACGCGCCAGGTGATCCGCAACGCCCTGACGGTGCTGGGCGTCAGCGCGCCCGAGCGCATGGACCGCGACGTCGAACCCAAGCCCGAGCCGGCACCGGCCCCCACACCATGACCCGAATCCAACAACGTGGCGGCTTTGCCGTCGGACTGATCATCGGCCTGCTGCTCGGCCTCGCGCTGGCGCTGGGCGTCGCGCTGTACGTCACCAAGGCGCCGATCCCGTTCGTCAACAAGGTGCCGCAGCGCACCGCCGATCAGGACGCCGCCGAGATCGAGAAGAACAAGAACTGGGATCCGAACAGCCCGCTGTACGGCAAGAACCCGGCCCGGCCGAACAACGCGGCCAGCGGCACCGTCGCGCCGCCGCCGGCGGCCGCACCGCAGACCGCACCGCAGACCGGGCTGCCGGCGCCGGCGGTGACCGGCACGCCGCCCGCACTGCCGCAAAGCGCGCGCGACCCGGCGGCGATCCTGGCCGACCGGCCGGCCTCGGCGCCGAAGCTGCCGGCCGGCGCCGACCCGTTCGTCTACTTCGTCCAGGCCGGCGCCTACGGCCGCACGGAGGACGCCGAGCAGCAGCGCGCCAAGCTCGCGATGCTCGGCCTCGAGGGCAAGCTGAGCGAGCGCGAGCAGGCCGGGCGCACGGTCTACCGCGTGCGTATCGGCCCGTTCGACAGGAAAGCCGACGCCGAGGCCGCGAAGGGGAAGCTCGTCGACGCCGGCGTCGATGCCGCGCTGGTGCGGGTGCAGCGCTAGGAAACAGTCGCCGGGCCTGAACTTTGCTCACCCGATCCGACTCAGCCTGCCACCCGTCGGGCCCCGACTCACCGCCTCCAGCCCCATGAAACGTCGCGAATTCTCGACCACCCTGCTCGGCGCCGGCGCCGCGGCGCTCGCGCTGCCAGGGCGCGCGCAGGCACAGGGCGCGCCGATCGAGGGCCGGCAGTACGTCCGGCTGTCGCAGCCGGTGCCGGTCAGCGCCGAGCCCGGCAAGATCGAGGTGATCGATTTCTTCTGGTACGGCTGCCCGCACTGCAACGCCTTCGAGCCGACACTGGAGGCGTGGGTGAGGCAGCTGCCGGCCGACGTCGCGGTTCGCCGCGTGCCGGTCGCCTTCAGTGCCGAGCCCTTCACCGCCCACCAGCGCATCTTCTATGCGCTCGACAGCCTGGGCCTGATCCCGGCCATGCATCGCAAGGTGTTCTATGCGATCCACGGCGAACGCCTGCGGCTCGACCAGCCGGCCGAGATCTCGGCCTTCATGGCCAAGAACGGTGTCGACGCGGCCAAGTTCATGGAGGCCTACAACTCGTTCGGCACCCAGGCCAAGCTGCGTCAGGCGAACCAGCTGGTCGATGGCTACAAGATCGACGGGGTGCCGGCACTGGGCATCCACGGCCGCTTCTACACCTCGGGCACGCTGGCCGGCGACAACCGCCGGGCGCTGGCCGTGACCGACTACCTGGTCCAGCGTCTGCGCAAGCCTGCTTGACGCCCCTGGCGGGCGCGCGGGCTCAGACCCGGGCGGCCGCGCGCTTCGCGTCGGTCCAGCGCTGCAGTATGTCGCGAGCGCCGTTGGCCGACGGGTCCATCGCCTGGTCGTGGTCCGCGCGCTTGGCGCACAACTCGATCACGTAACCGTTGGGGTCGCGGAAGTAGATCGATTCGATGAAGCCGTGATGCGACACGCCGCGCGTCTCGATGCCTTCGGCCCGGCCCTTGGCGAGCATCTGCTCGAGCGCCGCGCGGTCGACCTCCAGCGCGATGTGCAGGTCGAAGTCGTGCTGCGGCTTGAATTCGAACGGCATGTCGGGCGCCTCGAAGAACGCCATGAACGAGCCGTCGTCGAGCCGGTAGAAGGTGTGCAGCGTGTTGGTCGCGCGGCCGCTCTTGGTTTCCTTGATTTCCAGCGTACCGGCCAGCGGCAGCCCCAGGAAGCCCTCGTAGAAGGCACGCGTCTGTTCCGAGTCTCGGCAGCGGTAGGCGTTGTGGTGCAGCTTGCGGATCATGGTGGGGCTCCTGCGTGGCGGCCAGCGGTCAAACGGTCTGCATCGGCTGGCCCTTCAACGTGGCGCCGTAGCCGGTGATGGTCTCGAAGACCGGGTTCCAGTGCTTCAGCGCCTTCATGCGGCCGAGCCAGCGCTGCACGTTCGGATAGGCCGAGAAGTCGCTGCCGGTCAGCTCGGCCAGCGCCACGAACGGCGCCGCGAAGCAGTCGGCGATGGTCATCGTCGCGCCGCAGAGGAACGCGTTGTCGGTCCTCAGCATGTCGTCGTTCAGCACCTTGAGCCAGCCCTGCGCGCGTTCCTTGCCCCATTGCAGCGTCGCCTCGTGCGCCTCGTCGCTGCGGCGCTTGTGGAGCGGGAAGATCTGCGGGTAGACCAGGCCGTAGGCCAGGTCGCGGCACAGCTGGGTGTTGATCCAATCCATGCGTTCGTTGACCCGGGCGCGGGCCTGCAGGTCCTTCGGGTACATCGGCGAGCCGGCCTTGTCGGCCAGGTACTTGAGAATCGCCGAGCTTTCGGTCAGGCGGAAGTCGCCGTCCTCGAGCACCGGCACCAGGTGATTCGGGTTGATGGCCTCGAACGGCGGCTTGTAATGCTCGCCGGTGAACAGGTCGATCACCTGCATGTCGATCGGGATGCCGCTCTCGGCAGCGAACAGCATGACGGTGCGGCTGGTGGTCGAGGCGGGGTGGTAGTAGAGCTTCATGCCGTGTCTCCCTGTGTCGCCGCCCGGGCGGCGGCGGTTGCGAAACACGCAGCTTAGCCAAGCGTGGCGCCGGCGTCGAGGCCAGTTCACGCCGACCCAGGCAGCTTGTGGCACGGGCAAGGCCCGGAACACGTGGGCTAGAATGGCCTGCAAGTTTCATGCCTTTATGACCCAACCGACCCTCCCTCGCCGTGCCCGCCCGGGCCTCACCGCCCTGTCGCTGGCACTGGCCCTCGCGGCGCCGGCCCATGCCGAGCGCGCCGACCGGCTGCAGAAGATCAACATCGCCGCCGACCACGACGGCCAGATCGACGTGCAGAAGCAGGTCGTTGTCTACAACGGCAACGTCGTCATCAGCCAGGGCACGATGGTGATCCGTGCGGCGCGGGTCGAGGTGCGCCAGCTGCCCAGCGGCTACTACGACGCGGTCGCGTTCGGCGCGCCGAACAAGCCTGCGACGTTCCGCCAGAAGCGCGACGGCGTCGACGAGTATTTCGAGGGCGAGGCCGACCGCCTCGAGTACGACGGCAAGGCGAACACAGTGCGCTTCGTCAAGAACGCGCAGCTGCGCCAGCTGCGCGGCGCGACACCGGCCAGCGAGATCAACGGCAACCTGATCACCTACGACGCGACGACGGAGAGGATGACTGTCTCGGGCGGCGCCACGCCCACCGCGGCGAACCCCGGCGGCCGGGTCAGCGCGGTGCTGACGCCGCGCGAAGGCAGCGAGGCCGCGGCCGAGATCGCCGCCGCGGCGTCGGCGCCGCTCAGGCTCAGCCCGATGCTGGGCGCCTCGGCGCCTGCCACCAAGGACAAGCGTTGAGCGTGGCCGGCAGCGCCGAGCTCCATCCGCACGAGCACCGCCTCGAGGCGACCGGGCTGCGCAAGTCCTACGGCGCGCGCATGGTCGTCAAGGACGTGCACCTCGCGGTGCGCAGCGGCGAGGTCGTCGGCCTGCTCGGGCCGAACGGCGCCGGCAAGACGACGAGCTTCTACATGATCGTCGGCCTGGTGCGCGCCGACGCCGGCGAGATCAAGATCGAGGGCCAGCGGGTCGAGCGATTGCCGATCCACCGGCGCTCGCGGCTCGGGCTGTCGTATCTGCCGCAGGAAGCGTCCATCTTCCGCAAGCTCAACGTCGAGGAAAACATCCGTGCCGTGCTCGAGCTGCAGGTCGACGCCGACGGCAAGGCGCTGAAGCCGGCGCTGATCGAGGAACTGCTCGACGGGCTGCTGCGCGACCTGTCGATCGAGAAGCTGCGCGCGTCGCCGGCGCCGGCGCTATCGGGCGGCGAGCGCCGGCGCGTCGAGATCGCGCGCGCGCTGGCGACGCAGCCGCGCTTCATCCTGCTCGACGAGCCGTTCGCCGGCGTCGACCCGATCGCGGTGATCGAGATCCAGCGCATCATCGGCTTCCTGAAGAACCGTGGCATCGGCGTGCTGATCACCGACCACAACGTGCGCGAGACGCTGGGCATCTGCGACCGCGCCTACATCATCAGCGAGGGGCGTGTGCTGGCCGAGGGCACGCCGACCGAGATCGTCGACAACGCCGACGTCCGCAAGGTCTACCTCGGCGAACACTTCCGGATGTAGAGATGGCCGGCATGAAGCCCACGCTGCAGTTCCGGCTGTCGCAGCACCTCGCGCTGACGCCCCAGCTCCAGCAGTCGATCCGGCTGCTGCAGTTGTCCACGCTCGAACTCCACCAGGAAGTCGAGCAGATGCTGGAGCAAAACCCCTTCCTCGAGACCGACGACGACGCCGGCCCGGCGTTCGAGCCGCTGGCCGAGCGCACGACGCCGGCCGAGCGTGTCGGCGAGCGCGAGACCGAGCGCGCGGCCGAGACCGGCAGCGACGGCGTCGGCGGCGACGACGCGGCCGCGCCGCTGGACGCCGGCGAGTTCGGCGGCACCGAGCGCGACGACTGGGAGAACGGCACCGAGCGCGAGGACTTCGACGGCATCCGCGAGACCCCCGGCAAGAGCAGCGCCAGCCCCGACGGCGACGACTTCGACGGCGCCGACCGCGACACCGCAATCCCCAGCCTGCAGGACCACCTGCGCGAACAGCTGTCGAGCCTGCGGCTGTCGGCGGGCGACGCGGCGGCGGTGATGGTGCTGATCGAGTCGCTCAACGACGACGGCTACCTCGCCGATTCGCTCGAGGACATCGCCACGCAACTGACGGCCGCCGAGGACGATCCCGACGGCGAGCGTGAGGCGCTGCTCGAACGCCTGCGATGCGCACTGCGCTACCTGCAGAGCATGGAGCCGACCGGCGTCGGCGCGCGCGATCTGGCCGAATGCCTGACGCTGCAGCTGCGCAACTGCCCGCGCGGCGAGGCACAGATGATCGCGATCATCGTCTGCAAGTCGCACCTCGAGCTGCTCGCGCGCCGCGACCTGAAGAAGCTCTGCGCGGTGACCGGTGCCGACGAAGACCTGCTGCGCGAGGCGCAGGCGCTGATCGTCGCGCTCGAGCCCAAGCCCGGGCGCCAGTTCGCGCGCGCCGAGGCCAACATCATCATTCCCGACGTGATCGTGCAGAAGGCCGGGCGCGGCTGGAAGGTCACGCTGAACCCCGACGTGATGCCCAGGCTGCGCATCAACGACCTGTACGCGAACGCGATCCGCCAGCAGCGCGGCGCCGGTTCGCGCGGGATCCCCGACGCGCTGAACGGCGCCGGCGCGGGGCTGAACGCGCGCCTGCAGGAAGCGCGCTGGTTCATGAAGAACATCCTGCAGCGCTTCGACACGATCCAGCGCGTCTCGCAGGCCATCGTCGAGCGCCAGAAGAACTTCTTC
>JAYSLR010000401.1:0-2690 GCA_043725365.1 Rhizobacter sp.
TCACGAAGCGCGCTGCGCGCGCCGACCCCGAGCCTGCGCTTCTCGTCGCCGCCAAAATCGCCCACGCCGGGTACCGCCTGCCGCGAAGCCCACGAACCGTGGCTTTCGGTGGGGGTGCCACGACAGTTGCTGCAAAGGCGCGTGCGGGCAGGTCGGAGGGCGCCTCTGAGGTGCCGAGAAGCGCAGGGCTTGTGGCCGCGCGCGCAGCGCGCATCAATAACTGACTCGTCGCCACTGTTTGAGCGCAGTGAGCGCAGCGAACGAAGCGAGTTCGGCGACGGGCCACGAGACCGAGCATCGCAGGGAAGTCGGCGCGCAGCGACGACCGCCGAAGCGAAGCCCGCAGGCCTGCCGGCGCGCGCCTTTGCCGCGCAGACCTTTGCATGCGGCGGACTTCGCACCGAGCCTGCTGGCCGAATCTCATGGACCTGAACTACTTCCTCGAACTCGGCCTCAACGGCGCGATGGCCGGGCTGATGTACTCGCTGGTCGCGATGGGCATCGTGCTGATCTACAAGTCCTCGTCGGTGCCCAACCTCGCGCAGGGCGCGCTGACGATGGTCGGCGCGTACGTGGTGCTGGCCTTCGCCGACACGCTGCACGCGCCGATGTGGCTGGCGATCCCGCTGGCGATGCTGACGATGTGCGGCCTGGGCATCGGCATCGAGCGCGTCGCGCTGCGGCGGCTGGCCGGGCGGCCGGTCGTGATGATCCTGATGATGACGCTGGGCCTGGACATCTTCCTGCGCGGCACCACGCTGGCGATCAGCGGCGGCACCGGGCGGCCGATGAAGATCGGCATCAGCGACGACCCGCTGTTCCTCGGGCCGCTGCTGCTGAACCGCTCCTACGTGGTCGGCGCGATCGTCGCGCTGGCATTGTTCACGTTCTTCGTGCTGTTCTTCCGCACCCGGCGCGGCACGGTGCTGCGCGCGATCTCCGACGACTACATGGCGTCGTGGTCGGTCGGCATCTCGGTCGAGCGCGGCGTCGCGCTGTCGTGGGCGCTGGCCTCGCTGACGGCGACAGCGGCCGGCGTGCTGTGGGGCTCGATCCAGGGCGTCGACCAGTCGCTGTCGCTGCTGCTGCTGAAGGGCCTGACGGTGGCGGTGCTCGGCGGCATGGACAGCCTGGGCGGCGCGATCCTCGCCGGCATCGGCCTGGGCGCGTTCGAGGCCGTCTCGGCCGGCGTGCTCGACCCGATGCTCGGCGGCGGCAGCCGCGACCTCGTGGTGGCGGTCGTGCTGATCCTGACCATCATGCTGCGGCCCCACGGCCTGTTCGGCCGCCACGACATCGAAAGGCTGTAGCGATGTTCTTCAGACAAGCCGGCATCCGCCACACCGACTACGCCGGCGACCGGGCGCTGTTCCCGATTCCGGTCGAGCGCGGCATGGTCGTCGCGCTGCTGGCGTTCGCGTGCATCGCGCCGTTCGCCGTCAGCTCGCTCGCGCTGAGCAGCTTCCTGACGCCCTGGCTGGTGTGGACGGCGGCCACGCTCGGGCTGAACCTGATCCTGGGCTGGGCCGGCCAGTTCCACTTCGGCTACGCCGCGGTGATGGGCATCGGCGCCTATGCCGCGGTGCACGGCGTGAGCCTGGGGCTGCCCTGGGAGATCGCGATGCTGTTCGCCGGCCTCACGGCCACCGTGATCGGCAGCGCGTTCGCGTTCGCGGCGCTGCGCGTCAAGGGCCTGTACCTCGCGCTCAGCACGCTGGCGCTGCAGTTCGTGATGGACTGGGTCATCTCGCACGTGCCGGCGATCAGCGGCGGCGTCGGCGCGACGCTGCAGGCCCCGGCGATGCGCCTGCTCGGCCAGGCGGTGCGCTCCGAGACCGGGCTGTACTACGTCGCACTTGGCTGGTGCCTGCTGGTGACGATGTTCATGCTGAACCTGCGGCGCACCGCGCTCGGCCGCGCGCTGGTGGCGGTGCGCGAGAAGGACTTCGCGGCCGCGGTGATCGGCGTGCCGAGCTTTCGCTACAAGCTGGTCGCGTTCGCGACCTCGTCGTTCATCGGCGGCATCAGCGGCGCGGTGCTGATCTACACCTTCTACCATGCGGTGACGCCGGAGCAGTTCGCGGTCAACGTCTCGATCGAGCTGCTCGCGATGGTCATCGTCGGCGGCCTGGGCAGCATCATCGGCAGCTGGTTCGGCGCGGCGTTCATCCTGCTGATGCCGGGCCAGGTTCACGACCTCATCTCGTGGCTCGCCCAGCTGGCCGGCGTCGAGATCGGCGTCGAGACGCGCGCGCACCTGCCGAACGCGGTGTACGGCGGCCTCATCGTCGCCTTCCTGCTGATCGAGCCGATGGGGCTGGGCAAGCTCTACGCCAACGTCCGCAACTACCTGCTGGTGTGGCCGTTCGGCTACGCGCGCAAATAGGCACGACCGCCATGTCGACCTCACCCGCGACACCGCTGCTGGTGCTCAACAACATCGAGGTCATCTACGACCATGTCGCGCTCGCGATCAAGGGCGCGTCGATCGAGGTGCCGCAAGGCGGCATGGTGGCGCTGCTCGGCGCCAACGGCGCCGGCAAGAGCACGCTGCTGAAGGCGATCAGCGGTCTGCTGAAGGCCGAACGCGGCGAGGTCACGCGCGGCGACGTGCACTTCCAGGGCCGCAGCATCGCGCCGCTGGCGCCGCAGAAGCGCGTCGAGCTGGGCATCGTGCAGGTGCTCGAAGG
>JAYSLR010000402.1:0-2516 GCA_043725365.1 Rhizobacter sp.
GATGTTCGAGAACATCGCCACCTTGGGCGCGAGGAAGCCGGTGTAGTTGGCCATCAGCCCGACCAGCACGGCGTGCTGCCGCAGATCGGCGCGCAGGTCAATGTGCTGATCTTCATCGTCATCATCATCGGCGGGCTCGGCTCGACGACGGGTTGCTTCATCGGCGCGCTGCTGGTCGGGCTGATGGCCAACTACACCGGCTTCCTCGCGCCCAAGGTGGCGATGTTCTCGAACATCGGGCTGATGGTCGCGATCCTGCTGTGGCGGCCGCAGGGGCTGTACCCGGTCGCGAACCGGTAGCTCGGACTCATGCTGAACCGACTCCTTTCCCACGACTTGCCGCGCAGCCGCGTGCTGGCGATCGTGCTCGCGGCGATCCTGCTCGGCCTGGCGCTGACGCCGTTCCTGTTCCCCGGCACGAAGGCGCTGAACGTGGCGGCGAAGATCGTCGTCTTCGTCGTGCTGGCGGCGAGCTTCGACCTGCTGCTCGGCTACACCGGCATCGTCAGCTTCGCGCAGACGATGTTCTTCGGCATCGGCGCCTACGGCGTCGCGATCGCGAGCGGCACGCTCGGGCCGACCTGGGGCGCGATGGCGCTCGGCGTGGCCGCGGCGCTGGCGGTGTCGCTCGTGCTGTCGCTGCTGATCGGCCTGTTCAGCCTGCGCGTGAAGGCGATCTTCTTCGCGATGATCACGCTCGCGGTGGCCTCGGCCTTCCTGTCGCTCGCCTCGCAGCTGTCGGACTTCACCGGCGGCGAGGACGGCCTGACGTTCAAGGTGCCCGAGGCGCTGCAGCCGGGCACCGAGTACCTGAACGGCACCTTCCTCGGCGCGTCGATCGACGGCCGCTTCGCCACCTACTACCTGCTGTTCTTCGCCGCGCTGGCGCTGGTGCTGATGCTGCTGCGCATCGTCAACTCGCCGTTCGGGCGCGTGCTGCAGGCGATCCGCGAGAACGACTTCCGGGCCGAGGCGATCGGCTACCGCACCGTCGTCTACCGCACGCTCGCGTCGGTGCTGTCGGCGCTGTTCGCGACGCTCGCCGGCGTGCTGCTCGCGCTCTGGCTGCGCTACAACGGGCCGGACACGACGCTGTCGTTCGAGATCATGCTCGACGTGCTGCTGATCGTCGTGATCGGCGGCATGGGAACGATCTACGGCGCGGTCATCGGCAGCGTGCTGCTGGTGCTGGCGCAGAACTATTTGCAGGACCTGATGAAGCTCGCGTCCTCGCAAATAGCGTCGTCGGTCGAGGGCCTGCCGGTCGTCGCGCAGCTCGTCTCGCCGGACCGCTGGCTGCTGTGGCTGGGCATCCTGTTCGTGCTGTCGGTCTACCACTTCCCGAGCGGCGTGGTCGGGCGGCTGCGGGCGATGCGGAAATGAGCGCGCTCCCTCCTGGCCGCCGCGCCGGGCCGCCCCAAGCAAGGCCCGACCCTCTCGGAGGGTCGATCGCTGTACCCGGCGATCGGGGTGCGGTCATGAGCTTCACGTCGAACTACCTGGTCTGCGAAGGCCGCGAGCTGCACTACACGGAGTGGGGCGTGCAGCACCCCGAGACCGTGATCGCGTGGCACGGCCTGGCACGCACCGGGCGCGACATGGACGACCTGGCCGCGCACCTCGCGCAGCGCTACCGCGTGATCTGCCCCGACACGATCGGCCGCGGCCTGAGCCAGTGGAGCCCGGAGCCGGAGCGCGAATACTGCCTGGCGTTCTACGAGAAGCTCGCGCTCGCGCTCGTCGACCAGCTCGGCCTGTCCCAGTTCCACTGGATCGGCACCTCGATGGGCGGCGCGATCGGCACGCGCGCCGCGGCCGGTGCGCTGCGTGGCCGCGTGCGGCGCCTGATCCTGAACGACAACGGGCCGGAGCTCGCCGCGGCGGCGATCGCGCGCATTCGCAGCTATGCCGGCAACCCGCAATCGTTCGCGACCGTGACCGAACTCGAGCAGTACTTCCGCACCGTCTACAAGCCCTACGGCGCATTGACCGACGCGCAGTGGCGGCGCCTGACCGAGACCTCGACGCGCCGCCTGCCCGACGGCCGCGTGACCCCGCACTACGACCCGTCGATGGTGATGCAGTTCACCCACCACACCGACGACTACCTGCAATGGGACGACTGGGACCGCCTGGACATCCCGGTGCTGTGCCTGCGCGGCGAGAGTTCGGACCTGCTGCTGCCCGAGACCGCCGAGCAGATGCGCCGGCGCGGGCCCTGCGCCGTGGTCGTCGAGATCGCCGGCTGCGGCCACGCGCCGGCGCTGAACACGCCGCAGCAGTGGGCCCTGGTGGAGCGCTTCTTCGGCGCGGCGTGAGCCGCCCTCGAGGGTCGCTGTCAACGGCGTCGAGGCGCGGTCATCTCGGTGGTTCTCGGGGCTTCGTGCCAGTCCCGTCGAATGAAGCGGCGTGCGTTGCCAAGGGGCGGTTTGTGACCCGACGCCGCCTTCGCGGCACGTGTCGGCGCGTGCCAAGGATGCCGGGTGGCCGACTCCGCTCATGTCCCCCGGACCGGG